>CAZKIR010000068.1:5190-12985 GCA_964552835.1 uncultured Bacteroidales bacterium | reverse complement strand
TCAACCAGTAAAATATACAGGCTGGCTAACTCATTTGCCTTATCCCCGCCCGGGGCAAAGGAGGATTTTTTTTCCTGGTTGCCTGCTGCCAGGGGCTCTTCTTTATCAGAACCCACGGGGTAAAGCGGCAAAGAAACCTGAAACCGGCTGCCACTGCCAAAGTCACTTTCAACCCAAATATTTCCTTTCATCAGGTTCACGAGTTGTTGGCAAATGGCCAAGCCCAGGCCTTTGCCACCGGCATTTCTTCCCAAAGGGCTTTCAACCTGTGAAAATGGTTCAAATATTTTCTTGATATCACTTTCTTTAAGGCCAATCCCCGTATCGGTTATCGTAAAATTCAACACGCGATAGCCCGCTGGGGCATTCCCCGTGTTCTTATCATCAGTTTTCACCTCGAGTTTAACTTCACCCGACAAGGTATATTTAATCGCGTTACCGCAAAGGTTAACAAGTATTTGCCCTATCCTTACCGGATCCCCCACGTACCAACCGGGAACCCCGTTTTCAACTTCAATAAAAAAATCAAGATTTTTATCGGCCGCGTCCATGTACAATACATCATGCACGTGCTGCAATACCCTTTCCAATTCAAACTCCTGGATATCCAATTCAAATTTTCCTGATTCAATCTTGGTAAGATCTAGTATATCTTCGATAATAGCCAAAAGCGTGTTAGTAGAAAACTGCAATTTATCCAGGTAGGCTTTTTCAGATTTATATAAACTGCTATTTTTCAACAGATAGATATACCCTTTGATCGCGTTCAAAGGAGTACGTATCTCGTGGCTTATGCTTGACAGAAAGACATTCTTGGCCTGGTTGGCCTCCTCGGCTCCTTTTTTTGCCAATAACAATTCCTTTTCTACCCGTTTATTCTCGGTAATATCGCGGATTACCACGTAAGCGTATTTTTTTCCTTTAACGATAACCTGGCTCCCTTTTGCATCCGTGATAAAGGAAGAACCGTCTTTACGTATACCTTTTGATTCAAGGTTAAATTCCTTTCCTTCAACGGCTTTACCTATGGTATGTAAAAACCGGCCCTTGTACTCGTTCGCGATAAACTCGTACCCGGGCCTTCCAACGATCTCGTTTCTAGAATACCCATGCATCTGGCAAGCAATGGGGTTCGCGTCAACAATGATCCCGTACCGGTCAATGATAAACATCCCGTCCAGGTTAAAGTTAAAGATGTCCCGGTATTTCTTTTCGGCTTGCTGAATTTCAACCGTCTTTTTTCGTACTTGTTTTTTTAAAGAACGGAACCAAAGCAAAAAGATGAAGAACACGAATGATATTGCCCCCAGGGATAATGCCACGTACCAAAGGACTTTTTTCATGTAATCTTTTTTACGGGAATAAATAAACCATTTATCATTAATTTCCTCGAGCACGCCTGATTCCCTTAATGTAGATATTCCCTGGTTAAGCCGTGCCAATAATCCCGTATTGCCTTTTTTCACGGCCAGGCAATATATACTGGGCAAGAGTTCAGGCCCTTTTGCTACCACTTGCTTGTAATCGTTTTTACTTATGGTTTGCATACCCAGGGAGTATGGCACGATGGCATAATCGGCAGACCCGTATTCAACACGGGCAATGGCAACAGGTAACGAAGTGGCGTATGAAGCATTTTTCATCAGCCCCAAGGGCTTGACTAGTTTTTGCACGGAGATGTCGCCCTTGAGCAAGGCAATTTTTTTGCCGTTCAAATCAGGCAAATCATTTATATCAATATCCCTTCGCGTGAAAATGGCATAATACTCGGTATGGATAGGAATGGAAAAATCAAGCACTTTTTTGCGTTCTTCTGAGTAAATCACCCCGGTAAGGATATCAACTTCACCTTTCTTTAAAAATGTCAAGGCACTGTCCCACTGGGTTAGATGGTAATGAAAATCCAGGTCGGTAATTTCGGCTATTTGATCGAGTACCTCAATATCAAAGCCTTTCGGCTGTCCGTTTGGCCCGGTAAAGGAATAGGGAGGGTAGTCATAATCAGCCCCCACGGTAATTTTCTCCGCTTTAGCAATCCCGAGAAGGAAAACCCATGATATTAACACGCAGGCAATTTTTGCCCGTGCCCGTTTTTTACTATTCAATTCCCATCCCCATTTCATGATACAAAAGAAATAAAAATATTGCTTTAGCCGGAAAAAAAACGCGTAAAACATTATCTCGAAAAATTACGCCAGCTGTGCCTTTAGTTGCATAAACCCAGGCATTTCCCGTGGCACTTCACCGTATTTCTGGAAGGTCTGTTTCGTGTACATGTATTCCATCAAAATCCCAAGGCTCTCTTTGGTATAGTTGGATCGTTGGATTGTTCCGTTTAACCGGGCGATAATATGATGAACGGTTTTATTCAACCACATTCTTATCGCGTCAGGTTTTACGTCCTTTTCATCACGAATGGTAACAATATGTTGTAAAACCTGATATTTTCGGGTATCGGTATTTTTTTCCTGTCCCGAGAGAAAGTCCATTATTTCCGGCTCGAAGTATTCTTTCAGGTACGCCCTCGCGTCAAATTCCGTGACAGGGATATCAAAAAAGTACTTGAGAAAGAAAACCACTTTTGGCTTTTCATCATCAAACATCAACAATATCTTATCGAGCAATTTAATCTCCGCGTCGATCACCACCTGGCTTGAACTACATGAAAAATCATGAAAACTGGGAGCAGGCTCTTCTTCGTCCTTGTTCTTCCAATGGCGTAACTCTTTACGGATTATCTCGCAGCACATGCGATTCAACACGGCGAAGCAATAGGTCTTTACCTTGGATTTTCCCTCGAAAGCGGAAAATATCTGTTCTTTTTTTGACAAAAATTTCTCCACCATGCTCATCTGCACATCTTCCCGATACCTTGCCGGCACCACCCCCGAATTAACATACTTGGTAACGACTTTCTCAGCATATTCCATTAAATCCTTTTCAGGCAAGCTTCCAGGTTTTTTTATTATCAAATTTTTGGGCATAAAAAGCAGCTTGTTATGTTTATATACAAAAATACGTAATGAAACCAATAAAGATTTATATTCTATGTTATTTTCACGAGGAAAGGCATACTTTATATTAACATCAAGCAGGTAAAAGAAACAGGATATTATGTTAAATAAGGTTTCCCCCTACGCCAAGGCTACGGGGGATAAAAAGGTTGAGGTTTTCCTCTTCGTTGAAGCCCTGGTTTTCAATTGCCCGCGTTCCTTGCAGGTTTTTATCATACCAAAAAAAACACGATAAAAATTTTCAAATAGCATTCCGGATTGCAACAAAGGAAATACAAAAAGTATTTAATGACACTAAATTTAAACAACAAAAAATGTAATCATTTATGAATTATTACTGAAAGGGAGAAACTTACGTGAAAAACCTGGGTTCTGATGACGAAGGAAACCTTATCTTATCCCTGGATACTTCAGAAGCCCCGGAAAAATCCGGTTTCAAGTACCTGAGATCAAAAGTAAAAGTTTATACCCTGGGGGATTGGACAGAGTGGAGCAAAACTGACGAATCGGCTCTTTCGTCATAATAACCCAAGAAAAAATATAATATTTATCAAAAAAATTACCATTTTTGTAAAAAAATAGCCCGGACACGATCCGGAAGTGAATAAATAAAAAAACAAACAAATCTTAAACCATTTAAACAGGATCATATTAAAACCAAAAAAAAGCTTTGCCATCTTGAAAGAATACGCGTATACCAGTAAAGATTGCCCCTTTCATGAATGATGAAAGTAGACATATAAAACACTTGACTGAAGAGGAATTGGCATTTTATGCCGAACACCTTGCCAACAATACCTTAGAAAAAATCCCTGAAGGTATCCGTGGGCACGTGGCCCATTGTGACGAATGCGCATTAGAAGCCTTGGCTATTGCCGACATACTGAATATAGAAAAATTGCATAGAAAAAACAAAATCAGGGAGTTACCGCGAAAAATAGTGAATAACAAGGCTATACATACCTCCATGTATATCGCGGCCGGTGTCGCGGTGATCATCGGCTTATTTTTTATTATCCAACAAAAACCAACCAGCAACTACAACAATACAGGAGAACAGCATAAGCTAGTAGAGAATAAAAAGGCTGGCACGCCTGTAAACGAACAAAGCAAAAACGTAAAAGAAGCCGGACAGGCCCAAAAAAAAGAAACCCGCGACAAAACCCAAGAAAAGAAAACAAAACCAGTCCAAAAAGAAAACAAAACCGCGGAGAAACAATATATTGCCACGAATTATAGCCCTGACCCCATCCTGGAGAAATTAACCCAACGCTTTTCTAACGGAACCCTTCGCGACCCAGGCATTCAAGTAAAATCCGCGACAAAAATAGAAGCAAAAGATGGGGGACCCGTGTTATTACAATGGGAAAACCCGCGAAATGAAAAACTCATACTGGAACTTTTCAACAACGAAGGACAACGAATTAAGGAAACAGAACTATCAGGCAGTCAATATTCCATGCCTTCTGACCTACTCCCCGGTTTATATTATTGGAAACTCCTGAACATGGATTTTGATTTACTGTTTTGCGGGAAAATCTACATATTATCCGAATAAAAAACCGTAAAATCCCCCCCTGCCGCAAGTTTGTAACTTATGGCTTTTCTGATTAAATTTATGCAACGATATTTTTATAGAAGGTACTGGGCATTGCATAAAAGAAAAAGTATCAGTTTTGGCAGAAGGTAAAATTAATCATTTTATTTATCTTCGGAGGGGAATGAATTATCCATGTATAATTCATAATAAGCAGCTAATATACGTTTGGCACATTCGTCACATATTTTCACATGCCTGATTATTTTATACGAGGGCTTATTAACGTTGCCATTATGTAGAAATCCTGCATATTCAAGAATTTCTGCTTTTGTAAGATGTTTTCCGGGAAAATGATCATAAAAATGCATTGTTTCTTTTCTTGTAAATCATAACTATAATATCGCCATCCCAAGCTCACGTTCCTGTTTCTTATCGCGATCCCGTATTACTGGAATAAATACAAAGCAAACCACAACCTGTCCACAAAATTTCAACCCTTGCCCTTCCCGAAAAATTCCAGGAACACATGCACTTTTACAGCCAGGATAAGACATTTGGCTACCTCTCCAAAAAACTCCGGTCTCACCAAAAAGCAAGACCGAAGTTTCCGGATTGGATTTTTTAATGTGAGATAATCTTTATCTATCGGCTCTATTCATATTGAAAAGTCCTTTGGGCTTCTACCCCATCAACCTTATATACAGTCCAGTTCCCTTTATCATCTTTTTCGATGGTAATGCTTTCATTTGAAGTCTTGCCATCTTTCTTGATCTTGAGTTTATTCGATGAATAGGTGTAGCTCTTTTCTACCGATTCATTGGATATCTCGCTGGTTTCAAGCAATGAACCTTTGGCGATAATTTTTTGAATCCAGGCTTCAAAAAATGACATGTCCCTTTCTCTTTCAATATCGCTTGTTTTTACCTCGAATGATTTTACCTCAAAATTATCATGCTTCACCCTGATTTCATCTTTCTTCACACCTAAGGCTTCACCTGGTTTAATATCCATGAAAAACATGAACAAGGCGTTGTCATTCAGCTTGTAATTGTTGATCAGGATATCCCCGTTCCAGTCGTATTGGATAGAAGAGGAACCAAGGTATTTATTTTTCTGTAGGTCTTTTGCTTTGCGAAACCCGACGCCTGAAGCAAAATAGATACCAGCATCATAATTGCCAATCCAATTGGAACAGGTTGCACCGCAATAATCCACGGAAGCAGGCAAATAAGTCCGCCCGAGTATTTGCTTGGTGGCAATCCCATCACCGTTCATTTTCATGGTATGTGACTTGGTTAAGAAATACAACAATTGTTTTTTAATGCTGTAGTTTACATCGTTCACTTCTCCCTTGATCAGCTTGGGCTCACCGGCGATAGAAGTAGATACAAAAGGAGTGGGGACATTCAGGTCATAGAGTGAAGAAATATAGAAATTAGCCGCCACTTCACGTGCCAGCCTGGAGGCTTTCAGTATATTGGCATCATCCATTACCATATCAACAAAAGCAGGTTTCATATTCTCGACGCCTTCAAAATAATGTTTTATAACCCTTCTGGTTTCGGCCAATACTGCCTGATCTTCATTGTTTTGAATACCGGAAGCCTCGCCTACTTTCTTGCCGCTTTTATTCGTGATTTCTTTGACTTCTGGCTTACGGATTTCAACTGCCTTGTTAATAAGGCTCATTGCCTGTTTCTTTTGCCCGAGCATCAGGTGGCCGATGGCCAGGTTATGTTGAAGGCACCACACGTTGTTGTCAGTTACCAGTGCCTCGCCTTGTTTTTCTGTTCCCGGCTTATGCTGCTTCAATAAACCTTCCCAATGTGCCATGCATTCTTTCACGTCTTTCTGGAAATCGGCAGATTTGTTTTTGCCATCCCATTGGGCAGTCAGTTCAACAAATTTATCCTGAACATCTTTGGCCCTGTCTTTCACGTCACCGTCCAATTTCTTTAACCTGTAAACAGGGAAAGCGTGGTACTTGGAACGGAGGCCATACATATCACGGATTTGATCAAGGGCCCAGCGACGGGCAATGTTTTCCTGATCAGCGGCCGTGGCCATACCACCCATGGAAGAGCCAGCAGAACTTGATGAGGATTTTTTTACATAGCCTTCAACCATCCGCTTATCTTGTGTATAAATAAGCTTTTTGCCGGGCATGCTGTACACCTTAAAAGCAGCGATCACCTCGACGTTGGTACCCCCGTTGACATAATTGTACATTACACGTTCCATGTTCAAGAAATCTTCTCCCATTTTAGATGGAGAATAAATGATTTCCGCGTGCAAATCCCCGTCAGTTGGGAAAATAAAAGGGATAATCCCTTTAATTTCAGGCAATTCACTTTCTTTACCCACGCTTAATCCTGTTTTCATTGCATTGGCAATCGCCTCATTTTTCACAACTTTATCCACGGCCTTTGAAACAACGCTCTCCATGACCATTTCATAAGTTAGTGTGGCCTTTTTTTCTTTCTGTGTAGGAAACTGCACGAAAGAGATGGATGCATCATCCGTTTTAAACTGGTTAATTAATTGTGCCTTTACTGGCAGTAGGATAAAAGCTGCCAAGACAACCATTAAAAATTTACTTGTTAACTGTTTCATTTTCTTTCTTTTTTAAGTGTTACTACTAATTAAATAATGTGTTAATTAAATATTCTGCAATTCAATCCTTTTTATATTATTAGTTGCCAATCGAATCGAAAAATGAAATTTTAGAAGGTGATTTTTTTAAGGCAGCTTTAATCCCACTTTCCAGGGCTAAAAGTTTTTTATAAGGTAAAAACCTCTTTTTTGAAGGACTGTATATCTTAAAATGCAGGATAACAGCTAAAATAGCAGGATAAAAAAACTCTTTAAACACATTTATTAGCATTTATATCCTCTCATAATCAGCACTTTAGTAAAAATAGGCGGTTTTTTAAAAAAAAAATCTTGATTTTTTTTCAATTTATATCCCTTTTGGCAACTAATAGATAAATAGCAAGCATATTGCAAACGAAAAATTTTTAATTAATCAATCTAAATTTTTAATTCAAATCTTACAATTATGAAAAATGTATTAAAAGGAATTTTACTAGTGGGCTTAGTTACCCTGATTTTCTCATCCTGTGACAGTCTTTATCCCAGCTATGAATTGCAGGTAGGTAACAATTGCACGAAAAACGGTACTTTATTGGGGCAATCTTTCCCCATGTACAAGTACTACATTGACGAAGTAAAAGTTGGCGAT
>CAZKIR010000068.1:4813-5180 GCA_964552835.1 uncultured Bacteroidales bacterium | reverse complement strand
TATTCGGACATTGAGGTAGGTGATTATTCAAGCAACACCGAAACCGTTGATGCAGGCGTGGAATACGAAGTATCTGTAACTTACACCATATGGGAATGGGAATTATATGAAAATGCAGAAACTGTAGACGATGGGAAATGGGTAGAAGGCAGTCAAAAAACCAAAACTTTTGATGAAGCCTTGACCTTTGCCAGCAACCTGGAACATGAAAAGTATTCACTGGATTTCAGCATTGGAGGTCTCCTATCAGGTTATGACATTGAATACGATCGTTATTTTGTAAGCGAAGAATAAGATTTTAACGATCTAGGAAAGAAAAGGCGATTTATTAACTATTTCAGAAATAGTTAATAAATCGCCTTTTTTT
>CAZKIR010000068.1:0-4803 GCA_964552835.1 uncultured Bacteroidales bacterium | reverse complement strand
GCGTGACTGGAGTTCAGTGTGCTCTTCCGATCTCGATTCTTGTTGAATGGTTTGTTGAATGGTTTGTTGAATGAGGAACGAAACATAAATTTGGAGATGTATCCCCCCTCGATACTTTTAATCTGTCAAATCCACGTCTCCATATTTTGACTCGATAAAGACCTTGGAGGATGGATTTTTGTCGTTTCCAACGATGCCCGATATTTCTGTACTTGAACCCTCTTCCACGTGGTTCACCGCACCGGTATGGGGATAATCAATATCACAATAGTCCAGTTCTGCAAACAAACTATAACCAGCGCCCTGGGCTATTCCTATCTCGACATCGCCATACTGGCTGTCAATTTTAATTTTTTCAAAACCCGCTGGCACTTTTTCTACTTCCACATCCGTGTATTTTATGTCCAGATCAAGGCTTTTAGTTATCTTCTCGATTTCAAATTCCGTGTAAGCAGCCTCGCCCACCAGGTTACTAAAATGCCCAAGGGTATATTCATCGTACTTGGCATCGATCACGGCCGAACTTCCTTCTTCTAATGATAACTCGGAATAGCGGGAATAAATGATCAAGGCCTTGCTCTTCTGTATTTCCACTTCCGAGTACTTGATATCCAACCGGCCCCATTCACATGACTTAACTTTGCCATTGCTATAGGCAAGATTTATCTCGTTGTGGGGTTTCTCGTTGCCGCGCGTTAAAGTGTTAACCCGCAAGTTACCGTATTTCACGTCAAATAAGGCATGGCCTGCCAGGCGGTTCACGAATACGTCGCCATACTTGTTGTGCACTGCCAGGTCAATGGATTCCGGGATATTTACCTCGTAATGGATATCAAACTCGCCCTTGTTGCCAAAAATATTAAAAATACCGCCACCCATGAAATTATCGGCAAATACCGTGGTAACCCGTATATCGCTCCCTTCACGTGAAAACTCCACGTCGATATCATCGAGCATGCGGCGGGCCGATTCCTCGCTATGGCTTTCCACCTCGATGGTAACCTTGATATATATCTCGTCTTTTGTCCAGTTAAACACATCGATGTTACCGTACTTGTTATCCAAGGCCAGGTTTGTTTCCTGGTTGGCCTTGTATTGTTTCTCGATGGTTTCGCTTAGCTCGTGCACGCCGGCAAAAACCGGCAAACTGGCCAATAGGAACAGGGTTCCTGCAATTACATTATATATTCGTGCTTTCATTTTTCGTTGGTTTTTGATTATACTCTTTTAATTGGTCTAAAATTTTGCTCATTACCTCCAACTTGATGCGATAATGCTTGATCAGGGCATTGATCACACGTTCATCGCCCGGGTTCATTTGTAAATCTTTCTGCAGGTTATGGTAAATTGAATCCATTTCTTTCAATTCTTTTAAAAGGATTTCTTTTTGTCGTGGATCATTAAAATCCACTGATTTTATCTGATCATATTTTTCATTGATCGTGGACATGTAGTAAATCTCTACCTCCTTGTACTCTGGGGCTTCTTCGGCCAGTGGATAGCTATTTTCACCAGGCTGGCCCGGGCCCAATTGCTCGTAAACCCATAACGCGGACAAGACAACCAGCACGACCACTGCCGCGATCTTGAGGATATCCCGGTAAGGAAATTGGATTTTTCCCGCGTTATCGGCTTCCAGCTTTTTCTGAAAGCGTTCGAAATGCCCTTCAAAAGGTTCTTCCTGATCAAAATAATCGCGATTTTTCTTGATTAAAACATCTATCGGGTCCATGGTTATATTGTTTTAATTCCTTAATCCTGTAATTGTTCCAGTAATTTTTTTCTTGCCCTCGTGAACTGCGATCTCGAGGTAGACGAACTGATGTTCATGATTTCAGCAATTTCATCGTGATCGTAACCTTCCAATAGGTACAGTGACAAAATCACCCGGTACCCATCGGCCAGCTTGTTTATCGCCAGCCTTATATTTTCTAGCTTTTCCGCCACGATTTCTTCCTTTCCTGTCTCTTCTTCCCCCGGCATCCCGAGGATGGTTTCACCTGTTTCAAATTCCACTTTTCTTTTTTTCAGGGCATCCAGCGAATGGTTCACCACGATGCGCTTTAGCCAGGCCCCGAAACTTACTTCCCCCTTGTAGGTGTTTAACTTTTTAAAGGCCTTCAGGAACGATTCCTGCATGATGTCCTCCGCTTCCATCGTGTCGTTCACGATGCGCCAACTGGTATTGAACATGGCCTTGTAATACAACTTGTATATTTCGAACTGGGCTTTTTGATCTCCGTCCATGCACCTGTCTATCAATTCTTGGTGAATATTCTGGTAGCCCATTTTTTTCTTTTTCATATAAAAGACGAGTTAATATTTAAGATGCTGCATGAAGATAGAAAAAAAATCATGATTTAATGCTTAATGGATTAACTACCTTATACATAGATTCGTTTTGGACTGATTATTATAGCTTTAAAAATCTTAGCGGCTGGGCCCAGTTGCCGAGGCAGGTTTATCTGACTGGCGAGGCAGGCTTGCCTGACTTACTAGGCAGACAAATCATTACTGCCAAACCGATAGGGAGGCAGGCTTTGCGTCTCAGCGTCTTCGCGAGAGATTCTTTCTTATTCGAAAACCTTGCAGCAGGCCACCCCTTCTATAAAAGTACAGTCAGCCAGGACTAAAATGTATTCTTCATTCAGGAAAAAATTCGCCTTTTGGGGAATTGCACTGGAAATTAAAGCTAAAATGATCTTTAGGCTGTAACCCTTTTCTCGTTGGAAGGTGATTGAAGGTGCTCCAGCATCTCGTTCAGGGCCACCGTCTTTATAAACCCCTTAACAGAAAGATCTTCATCTAGTTCTTTCCAGCTAACACCAATGCCATTGCTAATAAGTTCCCATTTATTTAATCTTATCTCATCCGCGGATGCCAACCTGGGATAATCAGATATTTTTGATTCCAGTATCTTTCCATTATTGAGAATGAACGCGATTAAATCAATTTCTTTGTCAATAATAACATTCTTAATTCTTAAGCCTTTTTCGAATATCAATTGATCGATTGGATCCTTTGCCCTAATATTCTTTATATTATCGTTCGAAGTATTCATTCCAAGCATTTTTTAATAATTCGGAGTTATTGTTCACTATTTCCCGTATCTCTTTGATTTCAGAAGGCTTAAAACCATAAAAATATTCATCTAAAACCTTTGGCCCTAACCAAATTTTGCCATTTTTTTCTGCTTTGTTAATATGTACATGTACGGGCTCATCTCCTTCGTTACTGAAAAAGAAAAACTTGTACCCTTTAATTCTTAAAACTACTGGCATTACTATGCAAATTTAACGAAATTTTGCAAGTATCCTCATGATAAAAGCCAGGATGTTTTTGCACTGGAAAACAAGATATCACAAAAAAAACGCGGGGGCCGGGAACTCCCCACGTTTTAGAAGGTTATCGTCGCGATTCCGGGGCTAGGATAAGCCCCTGTTCCCGGCACCCAAGTTTTTATGAAATTTTAATTTCACGTGCGGGTTTGGGTTTTACTTCTTCCCTTTTCGGGAGATGGATATGCAATATGCCATCCTCGTACTTGGCTTTTATCTTCTCCCCGTCAATCTTGTTCTCGGGAAGGGTAAAAGTCCTCATGAAATGGGCATACGCGAACTCGCGCCGCAAATAATTGTCATTTTCATCTTTCATTTCTTCCTTGTTCTCGGCCGATATGGTTAAACGGCCATTGTCAAGGTTAATCGAGAAATCATCCTTTTTCATTCCTGGTGCGGCCACGTCTATCATGTACTCGTCATCGCTTTCTTTCACGTTCACGGCCGGCAGGGTCGAGTTGTTGTCGGCAAAATTTGAATGGTTCCAGTCCATTAACCCCCCGTTCAAAAACCTGTCAACAATGGAAGGAAATGAAGGGTAACTGTAATTGTTTGTTCTTGCTAGTGTCATGGCTTGATCCTCCTTTTATTTTTAATTAAACATTTAAATTTTTTGTTTTCAATAACTGCTATTCAAAAGAAATGCCAATGAAAAAACCAATTTCACCCTATTAAGCATAGCTTTTTGATATTCAGTAGTATATTAACAAAACAGCGGTTCAAATAAAATCGCGTTAAGCCATATTGTCATGTTAATTAAACATATATAAGACATCTTGTCATTTCAAATACCTTGAACCAGGCCTCCTGATCAATTAAAAGATTTTTAATTTTGCCTATTTATTAAATATTTACCTTTTATATAATAACTAAAGTATCAATAATTGAAAATACATACCAATACCGTATCAGTGAGAAAATCATTGCTTTTTATTTATGCCTGTAGCATCATCCCCGTCGGGGTTTTTTGCCAGGATATCACCGGAAAAATTTCAGGAAAAGCCGTAGATAGGCAATCAGCAACCCCCTTGCCCGGGGTCAACATATTGGTTCAACCTTCCAGCGGGCCTTCCATAGGCGGAATAACCGATGACCAGGGGTACTTTCGGATCGAGGGCATACCCGTGGGAAGGATCAATTTACAGCTAAGTTTTATCGGCTATGAAAAAGTTGAGATGCACAACCTAATGCTATCTTCCGGCAAAGATTTGGCAGTCAACATAAAAATGCATGAAAAGGTAGAGCAAATTGACGAGGTAGTGGTGAAGGCTTTTTCCAAACACGAAACCCGTGATAAAATGGCCAAAGTAAGCGCCCGCTCCTTTAGCCTTGAAGAAACCGAAAAATATGCCGGTAGCTGGGGCGATCCCGCCCGGATGGCTTCAAATTTCGCGGGCGTGGTAACGGCCGGGGACCACCGCAACGACATTATCATCCGCGGAAATTCGCCCACTGGCCTGCTGTG
>CAZKIR010000067.1:4223-13108 GCA_964552835.1 uncultured Bacteroidales bacterium | reverse complement strand
TAATCAAAGTTGGTTGGAAACTTTTATAGTATCCCTGATTGATATATTGACCGGAGTTGTAATTTTTTACTTGTAATTTATTTTTTTCCGGTTTCCTTTTCCAGGAAAAAAGGCCCGTTATTGGCCTTGGCCCAAGGGGGCTGGTTGACCACGTGCACCTGGCAATTTTCAGATTGTAAAATGGTTTTTACCTGTTTGTATATGTTGTTATAAGCTGGCCTTTTGTCATTTGCCCGTAGATCTCATATTTTTTAAATCCTTGTGAAAGAAATAATAATACTTTTTTACTCGTGTTTTAATGTTTTTCCAATCCATTAATGACGAATGGAAAGTTTTGTTTTTTGAGAAGTTTTATTTGATATTAATGTTTTAATGGTTTTACCTTTTTTCTTATACCTGGCCGGTTTACCATTAATTGCAAAACTTTTAACATTATCTAATCCTATGATTTCAAGTTTCCATGTCCTTTCTGAAAGAATACCATTATAATTTCCTTCAATCGGAAAAATAGCAATATGCAGTTCGTTCTTGTTGTCCTCAACTATAATTCTTGTAGTAGCATACTCTCCATTTTCATAATCATAGGTTTCCCCATCATCTTCGTAGAGCGTAAAAGCCCCGTCTTTCCCCGCGTATACCTTGAGGGTTAACGTATCATCAGGAGATTCATCCATGTATTGTTTAATTTTTCCTAAAGGTATAATAGCTCCCTCGGGAACGAAAACGGGAATTACATCAAGAGGAGCTGCAACAGAATACATTTCCCCACCCTCGTAAGTCTCGTTTGTAAAAAAATTGTACCATTTTGTGCCCGAGGGCAAATATACGTTTTTACTTGTTTGGTCAGGTTCAAACACGGGGGCCACTAACATTTCCCCGAACAAGTATTGTCTGTTCATGGTGTCTACTATAGGGCCGGTATATTCCATAAACAAAGGTTTAATTAGTTGTTCGCCTGTTGTAGCGGTTTTATGTGCATAGGTATATAAATAAGGGATAAGTTTATACCGTAAATCGAGGTAATTTTTAGTAATGGCTAACACTTCTTTATTAAAAGCAAAGGGTTCACATGCCTGGCCTTCGCCACTGTGTGGGCGTAAGGCGGGTGAAAACACACCAAACTGGAACCACCTGGTGTACAAGCCGGGCGAGGTTATGGCAGGCCCTCCTTTATATTCATTCCAGGGCACTGAAATAGTATCCCAGGCATTGGTAAACCCACCTATATCGGAAGAATAGTGGGGCATGCCAGACATTGCCGCCCCAATAGTCATAGGTATTTGATATTCAAAAGATTTATATGTTTTCGAGGCATCTCCCGACCAGTGTACGGCACCAAAGCGTTGCATGCCCGCGGTACCTGCACGGGTAATATTATAAACTCTACGATTGGGGTAATCTTTCTGAAAACCATCCCAAATAATCTTCGCGAAAAGAAAGCTATAAATATTATGCACTTTTTTATCGCTTCCGATGTAATATTCTCCGTTTTCTACGGGAACATCGGGTTCTGTGAGGTCTACCCAAAAACCATCAATTCCCAATTCGACATTTGCTTTAAGCTTGCCCCAAAGCCACTCTTGAGCACCCGGGTGGGATAAATCCAGAAGTGAAGCTTCGCCTGCCCAATAAGATTCGTTTATAAAGGGAATACTGTCTCCTTTTTTAGCTACAAGGTAACCTTTAGAAGCAAGATAATCATAATTTTCTGAATTGTGGTTTATTTGTGGCTCGTTAATAAGAATTGTCTTTATACCTTTTGCTTTTAGTTTAGCCATATAACCTTCCGGATCAGGAAAATTCTTTTTATAAAAGGTGAAATTTCCCATGAGCTTTGGATAATCATTTCCATACCCGCCAAACCAATATGCATCTAAAATGATGGCATCCAATGGCAAATTATATTTTTCAAATTGTTGTATCACGTCATAAACTTCTTTATCGCTCTTATAGCCACATTTACTTTGCATTAGGCCTAACGTGAACTTGGGCGGCATAGTAGGGTATCCCGTTAACCCGTAGTACGATGTTTGTAATTCTTGCAAGTTCTCACCCTTGACCAAATAATATGTTAGCGTTCCACCATCAACCTGGTACGACCATTCATCTTCCCGGTTACTTGCCAAATCAACATAACCCGTGTACGTGTTGTCAATAAACACGCCATAACCGTTACTGGTATATACATAAGGTATATTTACCTGCATGTTGGCATATTCTTTGGTATATCCGCCAATATGCCTGTTATATACATCAAAAGCATACCCCCTGCGGTTCACGGGAATACTTTTTTGCCCCATGCCATAAAAAGATTCATTTTTATCTGAAGCAAAAAATAATGTTTTTTTATTGTTTTCTACAAGAGGCTCCCTGTTACTAATAATTAATTTATTACCTTCATTATCATAAGCATTTACAACGAAAGGCTTTTTTGTTATTTCTATAATCAATTCATTTGTAGATATAATTACTTTATCTGGTTTCTCTTTAATGCTATAATCGGGATACTTAATGTCTTTTAATGATGTTAAATAGGATTTTTCTTCAGTGGTAGTAGAATCGTGAAGGAACACGACTTTTACTATTTCTTGTGCAATAGGGGTTAACTTGTAACCGGTACCCTTTTTTGCATTAATAATTGTCACGGTATTCTTGGTTTTTGTAAGCTTGTAATTTTTAGTTTCAAAATTAGAAGAGCAAGACATGGCTATAATAGCCCCGATTATACAAAAAATTCTTACCATCGTGTTTATTTTTAAATATTTATAATAAAAATGTGTTTTCGTTCATTTTGTAAATCCCTTAACTAGTGCCATATCAAACATGAGATGACGGTTAAGTTGAAATAATTATTGAATTTCTTTCAAAATTAAAAAAAAAAGCAAGCACTGGGCCACGTGAATTTTTTTTTATAAAAACAAAACCCGCGTCCTTGTATCAATTGTAAAATGACACGAGAAAGGGCTATTTCAACTTTTTGAGATAACCCTTTCTATCGCGTCAATTATCAAAGAAAAGCTTAAGGTTCATTTTGTTGTATTATATAAATACCTTCTAACACGACACCATTAATTAATTTATTCCATAAGAATCAATTTTCTGGTAATTACGCTATCTGCATGCTTAATTCTAATAATATAAAGCCCTTCGTTATATTCACCTAAATCAACTTGTGTAAAATCTTTTTCAAGAATTTTTCTAGTCACAAGTTTCCCATGGGTATCATATATTGAAATAATGCTGTTTTCTTTTCCTTCAATAAAAAATATCCTATTTGAAGGATTAGGATAAATGCTAATATTATCAAAAAAATCAGTGTTACTAATGCCTGAAATTATTGCATTTTTTGTACCACTTGTTGACACGTTGCTAAAACCTGCTGTACAAAGTTCGCCATCGTTATGTGCTGTAACGGCCATGCCAATATACACGTCAGTGTTCATGGATATAGTTGTTGACCCTACTACTGACCAACTGCTTCCATCAGTAGATATTGAGCCGGTAAAGGTATTGCCGGAACGCTCAATTTTCACCCAATGTGGTGCCGAACCGCTTACTTTTGTATAATCAGACTGGCCACCGGTGGTTGTTCTGTACTGGAACGACAGGCCCTGCAAGGGTGTAACCGCCATCAAAGCGTTTTTAGCATTGTTTGTCAATTCTTCCCGTATCATAACACCTGCCTTGGCCCATGAATCCGTATTTTCAACGCTCTCTACTCGAGCTATAAGCACACCGTCGCCACTTAGGCTTTGATAAACATAATGGAATTCATCGTTGGCATACCAAATATCCATACCTGAACCAATAATCGTAAACGTACCATCAGAATAGGTGGCACTACCGTCAGCCAATACATCTCCTATATCGGCATGAACCCATGGGCTCGGCAGATCGCCTGGAGTTCCGCTTGCAGCTTCAACAGTAATGGTTACATTATCCGTATCGGTTGCCCCATCGTTATCTTCTACTGTTAAGGTAACAGTGTGTGTACCCACGCTAAAGCTATAATCTAACGTAGCCCCTGTACCCAGTGTAGTGCCACCTTCGGCCCAGGTATAAGAAGCAATGCTCCCGTCGCTGTCCGAACTGCCTGTACCGTCTAAAGTTACCGTTTCGGCCCCGCTGTCATCACTGTCGGTCACGGTTTGGTCGCTGCCGGCATTGGCTACAGGAGCTTCATTGGCCGGAGGAGCAGATCCTGAAGCCGGAGAAAGAACACTACCAGGTATTACAACCGGAGATGCCGACGATCCATCGCTTGGTTTTCTCCAACCCACGGCCAGGTTATCGCCTCCCGAAGCTTCCTTCATTAAAGCTTCGATATAATAACTTTGACCAGCACTTAATGTTATTGCATCTGATTCTTGGGTATCAGGATATTTAGTCCATTCACGGGAGTTAGTCCAGCCCGTGTGGTAAGCAATAAGTACCTTGTTGGAAGGACTGTTATCGGTGCTTAAATAGAGTTCCACGTTGTCATCACCTGCAATCCAGAAAGTGTAACTGCCATTTTCGGGAGCACATAAATAGCCTCTTACCCGTATACCGTAGTTATCATCTACATTCGTTGGTATTTCAAACGAAGTTAATTCTGATGTGGATGTCGGATTGTCGGGATATATAGATGCTCCGGTAAGGCTGGTAATGCTCGTGCCGCTAATCCCATCGTATTTCTCCATTAAAATGGTGCCATCGGCGGTACATCCTCCTGAAGGTCCTTCTTCTACAATAATAGTTACATTGTCACTATCGGTTGCCCCATCGTTATCTTCTACTGTTAAGGTAACAGTGTGTGTACCCACGCTAAAGCTATAATCTAACGTAGCCCCTGTACCCAGTGTAGTGCCACCTTCGGCCCAGGTATAAGAAGCAATGCTCCCGTCGCTGTCCGAACTGCCTGTACCGTCTAAAGTTACCGTTTCGGCCCCGCTGTCATCACTGTCGGTTACGGTTTGGTCACTGCCGGCATTGGCTGTTGGAGGAATGTTAGATGGGGTACCTCCTCCCGGAACGTAATCCGGATTGCTGGTGATAATAATTTTATCTATTTGCATAGCATCTTCGCGCATGTACATGCCAAATGTGTGCCTTTCCGGTGTAGCATCGAATGATTGATCGTATTTAGTCCATGCCCAGCTGGATGTTTCAATAGAATTCCATTCAGATAAAATCAATCCGTCGTACGCGGGCTTAATGGAGTTATCAGATCCGTTTGGGGCGATAATCCTGAACCACACGTAATGGGTCCCTGTTTTGACGAAATCAATGGTATAGTTTAGCAGAGGTGCATCCGTTGATGGCCCTGCATTTGTATTGTCATTGTCTGGCACCATCATATATTTGCCATTACTGGCATTGGCATCACTATATTCGGTCCAGGCCATGCCAGCAAAACTTCCTTTCCCGTCAATTTTACTGGAATAGCTTTCCGCTTCCATTATTACTTCTCCGTCACTACCCGCATCCTGGGTATATATTTTACCTGGGTTAATAACGGTAACACAGGCATCGTTGCTGATATCCGATTTTTCAACTTCGTTAAATGCGCGTACATGATAGCAATAGTCAATACCCTCGTCCAGGCCTTTGTTATCGGTAAAAGAAGTATTATTAGGAGTTACGATACCTACGACATCGAAATTTACCGAATCGCGACGATAAATAATAAAGCCGTCTTCATTGTCAGAGTTATCAGTCCAGTTTAAGTTAACCTCGCTAAGAGAAGCCACCGAAGCCGTTAATGTTGATGGTGCAACCGGCCTGTCTACATTACCTTCCAATACGGTTACATTATCTAAATTTGGCCCTCCATCGTCAGCATTGGCAGTAACCCGAATGGTGTTATTCCCGCTGTTTAATGTAACTACCAGTCGTGCAATTCCTACTGTAGTCCATTCGCCCATGGGTTTAAACGCCACACTGCCGGCAGCGGAACCATTTACGGTTATATCGCAGGAACGGTTATTACTTCCGCCGTTAAAATAACGGAAGAGCAGTGTTTTTGTACCGGAACCTTCGTTAATATTGTCCCATTCGAGGTACGTACCGCTGGCACCAAAATCGACATAGCGTCCACCCATCGATATGATTTCTGCTGTTTCGGTATCAGCCAGGGCATTTACCCCGCTCATGGTAGTAGCATCTTCCGCTTCGTAAATATCATTGCTTAATTCATAAGCGTCTGGTGTGAAGGAACTACCATTGTATTCGAATGCACCAATATCTGCTGCTGCACCATAGGGGCGCGAAACTCCCCTGAAATCACTGGTGGAAATTTGCGCACCTGCAGCTTCATCAATAGCGGGTGAACCGGAAAGGATAGAAAAATTCTTGTTGGCGGCATCGGCAAAAAGCGGGTCAGCCATGATGGCATTTGTTCCGGTCCTTATACTTCCGCCTTCAGTTACCGCGGGGTAAATGAGGTTGTTGTCAATGGTAAATCGCGAGTCATCCACGCCATTCACCCATATTTGGTTTCCATCGGAAAAGGCGAAAATGTTATTGCGTACCTCAAGATTGCTTAGCTCAGGGTTGTCAATACGCAGCCCCTGGCCTTCACCTAGTGTGCCGGCGTTGGAGTAGGCAACCGTGTTATTATATACCTGAACATCCCGGACTACCTGGGTTGGCCAATAATCGTGGGTAGCAAAAAGGATCCCGAAATTGCAATTGTACACCACATTATCATGTATTGAAATATCGTAAACTTCTCCACCACCTTCGTTGCTGACAACAATACCACTGTGGTCGAGGTTAGAAACCACATTGTTATATATTTCTATGTTGTTACATTCCGAGTCGTTGGACTCTACGTAAATACCCAACCGGAATGAATTGTACACCACGTTACCGAAGCATTTGCCGTTACGCGTGCCCCTTTTCATGTCGATCATTTCGCCGCCGCCGCCCCAAAAGCTTGATGTGCGGCCTGTATAAGTGTCATGCACCAGGTTACCGGAAATTTCAAAACCTTCTACTCCCTCTAGTGAAATTACCTCACTCCAACCATTAATGTTGGTTTGGGTTATTTCATTATCGCGAATGGTAATGTTTGTGCTGACACTCCACTGGCTCTCGTCCTGTGGTCGCACCTGTTGGTTGTCTGCATCGTACTGCAAACCTTTGATAATAAATCCAATTCCCGAGGTGTGTGTTTTCTCGATGTAGTTTCCTTCGATAATACAGTTGTGGGTATTCGAGCCAAATACACCGTTACCCATGGTAGAATTTTTTATTTGCAAGCCTCGAATTTCAATCCAGCTGGCATCGTAGAGGTCGACCGTACCAAACCATGGCCGGCCGCCCGTGGTTGGTGCCATTTCATCGTAGGCGTCAATATCACTACCATCTATCACGGCAACATCATCGCCATAATTGGTAAAAATAATCGGGTTACTTTCGGCCCCCGAATTTCTAACTGCCAATCGGTCGTGATAGAACCCCTCGTGTATGTAAACAATGTCGCCGGCTACTGCATTTTCTCCTGCATGTGAAACCGTCCGCCAGGGTTCGGAGGATGTGCCTGGGTTGCTGTCGTCGCCCCAGGTTGTCACGTGTTTTTCCGCGGCGTTAACAAGTAACGCGCTAAAAAAGAAAATAACAACTAAATAAAATAATGATTTTTTCATAACGTAATGTTTTAATTAGGTTTTTTTGGTTAGTATTATAATGATTAGAGCTTTGCCTCAAATATATGTAAAACATGAAGTAATAATTTAATCATTGTTCCGTTTTCATTACACTAATTTCCATATCTAATAACTTAGTCATTTTCGGACTATCGGTTAAGCCTTCGGGTATTTGATATATACCATGAAAATCAGTATCTATTATAAATTAAGGCATGAAACCATATTTCCAGGTTCATTTTATTTAAAATAAAGGCCGTGTAAGGGAAAATAGGTTAAAAATGACAATTCAGGTTTCTATAAAAAGACCATGGACTATTGTCTTTTTTACGAAAAAATACTATATTGCTGGTATAAATAGTTAGATTTTTTGTTACATGACGATGATTAAAAGATTATATATTGCCCTGTTTATTCTGAACTTGAGCCAGGGCAACGGAATTTGCGAGCAATTGACTTTTGATAAGCTAGATGTATCAAATGGCCTATCGAACAATTGGATAACCTGCTTTCATAAAGATTCAAGGGGGCTTATGTGGATAGGTACCTGGGATGGTTTAAATAAATACGATAGCTATAATTTTACATCATATTTACCTAACGAATCTGATCCCACCTCAATAACAGGCAATATAATTAATGCAATACACGAGGATAAACAAGGTAATTTGTGGATTGGCACGAGTGGAAATTATATCTCGATATATAACAGGGCCACAGAATCGTTTAAAAGATTTACCCCCCTGGGTGATCAACTTGACAGAAAAATTGAGTCAGTATATTGTTTTTTCAGTTTAAACGATTCGATTTTATATATTGGCACAGAACATGGGCTTGATATTTATAATAAGAAAACAAAACAAATTAGACGTGTAACCCATAACCCAAAAGGCGAACACTCAATTGCAGGAAATAGTATTAATGATATTGTACAAACATCCGATAAAAATATATGGATGGCCACGGACAAGGGGCTTTCCCGGTTACTAAGAGAGGATCGCTTCAAAAATTACATGTCAGGTGATCCAGGCACATTATATAAGCGTAGCCGTTATATAAATTGTTTACACGTTAACGGGAATGACCAACTTCTCGTTGGAACAAAATCCGGCTTGTATATTTATGATACAGAAAAGGATGTATTCCGGGAAGAACCTATCAGCAAATCAAACAATAAGCAAGATCAGTTTACTTTTATAAGGGATATTGCCGATAATAAACGTGGCAAAACATATGTCGCCACGGATAACGGGT
>CAZKIR010000067.1:0-4213 GCA_964552835.1 uncultured Bacteroidales bacterium | reverse complement strand
ACGGGTTGGTAATTATCAATGATAAAAAGATAGATTATATCACGCCCAACTATGAAGAAGCTAACAGCCTAAGCTCTAACGTGATCACTTCACTTTTTCACGATGAATTTGGTACGCTTTGGATTGGCACATATAATGGTGGCATAAATTATTTTAATGCATTAAAAAATAGTTTTACCCATGTTGATGCAGGCAGAGGTAATTTGACAAATCCTTATGTTTACTGTGTAACAGAAGATCATGATGGGAATATATGGGTTGGGACTGAAAAGGGCATAAATATATTTTCTCCATCTTTGAAAGAAAAAAATCAAGCAAAAACCCCCTTTTCAAATAACTCTTTATTAGAAGACAAGGCAATTTTAAGCATTTTGTGCGATAGCCGCGGCGATATTTGGGTAGGAACACATGGCTCGGGAGTGTATTATTTTGAAAATGGTTCTGGCACATTTGTCAATTATGCTCATGATGGCACTAATAAAGGGCCAAGTCACGATCATATTCATTGCATTTATGAAAACAGGGACCAGGAAATACTAATAACTACAGGAGCGGGAGATTTACAATACTTTAGCAGGGATAACCAGTCATTCACGGGTTTGTCTGAGCGTATGGGCTTAAAAGTAAAAGTTGGATATGTTTATAATATTTACGAAGATTTATCAGGTAATTTATGGCTTTCAACAAATTATGGAATACGGTATATTAATTTCATGAATCGTACTGTAAAACATATGAGAAAAGGGGATGACAAAAAAAACCATTTAGCATCAAATAAAACATCTTTTATTACCGGCGACTCGAGAGGAAATATCTGGATAGGCCTGGGAGGGGAAGGGCTAGATCATTACAATCCTGAAAACGGTATTTTCTCGCATTATTCAGAACAAAATGGGCTGCCCCATAATAACGTAAGCAATATATTTGAAGATAATTTTGGAAATATTTGGCTCAGTACGGGAAAAGGGATTGTAAAATTTATAAATGGGGTATATCAACCTGAAAAGCCTAAATTCAAAATATACAAGCCATCTGCTTCAGAAGAGTTTTATGGTTTCAGGGAGTCATCGATTTTTATCTCGGGTAAAGGTATCGTATACCTTGGCAGCCATAATGGGCTATATTTTTTTAATCCTTTACTAATCAAAGAAAATCCATATCCGCCACAATTGGTTTTTACCGATCTTTATATCTATAATGAACGCGTTCCAGTTGGAAAAAACAATATCTTACCTAAACAATTAAATGAACTCGATGAAATTACACTTTCTTATAAAGAATCCGTTTTCACGATAGAATTTGCCGCGTTAAACTATATTTCTCCTGAAAATAATTATTACAAATATAAACTTACTGGCTTTTCAGATTGGATTGATAATGGCAGCAAACATAGTATAACTTTTTCAAATCTCCCGGCAGGCAGTTATGTCTTACAAGTCAAGGCAGGTAATAACCATAAGGTATGGAACCCGAGAGATAAACAACTTATAATTAAGATTACCCCTCCCTGGCACAAAACCTGGGCCTTTAGGGGCTTTTTAGCGGTTTTACTTATTTCGGTAATTATAATATTAATCAACCTGAGGGAGCGCGAACTGAAAAAAAGACAGGTAATATTGAGCCAAAAAGTTAATGAGCGGACTGCTGAAATTAACACGCAAAAAGAAATTTTAGGTGATCAGGCAAATGAACTAAAAGATCAAGCAAAAAACCTGGAACTAGCAAATGATGAACTTGTTAAATACAACAAGAAAATACTTGCCCAAAAAGAACGCATTGAAGGAATGGCAAAAAAACTACACGAGGCAGATCAATTAAGACTTAAATTTTTTACTAATATTTCACATGAATTACTCACTCCCCTCACCCTTATAAATGGTTCTTTGGAAAAACTATTGGCCACCAATCCTGACAAAAGGAACAAGAACTTGTTTTCAACCATGTTAAAAAATGGAACTAAACTTTTATACCTGATCAGGCAATTAATTGATTTCCGGAAAATTGATAAAGGGGCACTTGGGCTTAAGGCTGTAGAACTCGACCTGATTAACTTTGTAAGGGAGATAAAAGATGTCTTTAATACAATCGCCGAAAATAAACAAATCAATTATACATTTAATACTGAGATAGAGCAACTAAAAACATGGTTTGATCCTGATAAAGTTGAAAAAATATTATATAATCTATTGTCAAATGCTTTTAAAGTAACCCCTGAAGAAGGTGCGATTAGTGTTAATATAACGAAAGCAGATGATATTACTTTAAATGACGGGTTAAAGGTGAAGTCTATATTAATAAGCGTGAAAGATACCGGACCTGGATTAAGCCCGAAAGAAATTGAAAAAATATTTGAACGCTTCTATAAATTGGATAATACAAATTCAGAGATGTATAAAGGGACAGGTATCGGGTTGTCTTATGTAAAAGAGCTATGTGAAATACATAAAGCTACTATCCGTGTTGAAAGTAATTTAGGACAAGGGGCAACCTTTATATTTCGGTTACCTGTTGGCAGCCAATACCTGTCTGGTGATGAAAAAGTAACTGAAATACAAAAAGTTGTGCCGGATTACACGAAAGCAATGGTCGAGGACCAGGAACCTGAAGTAAAAGAATTAGCCGAAATTACAAGGCCAGAAGATGCTCCAGTTATCTTGGTTGTTGAAGATAATAAGCCGATTCGAGATCTTATTAAAGATGAATTTTATGCCCGCTACTACGTTTTTGAGGCCTCGGACGGGTTAGAAGGATTTGTAAAAGCAAAAGAGCAACTCCCTGATATCATTATTTCTGATATTATGATGCCCAAGATGGATGGCCTCGAGTTATGCAAAAAGCTAAAAAATGATATATTAACTTCACATATTCCCGTGCTTTTGTTAACTGCAAAATCAGAAGACGAGAACGCGGTAATAGGTTTAAACCGTGGTGCTGATGATTATATTACCAAGCCTTTTAGCATAAAAATACTACACGCGAAGGTGAATAATCTGATAAAAAACCGGAAACGTTTGAAAGAAAAATACATTAAAGAAATTAACCTTGCCGACGAAACAGACTATCCAGAAAATACCCTCGACCGGAAATTTATAGAAAAAGTAGCCACTATTATCGAAAAAGACTTTGCCAGTCCGGATTTTGATTTCAGGAAATTAATGCAAGAAGTTGGTATAGGAAAATCGCAATTGTATTCAAAAATTAAAGCGCTGACCGGACAATCGGTACATGAGTTTATCCGGACTGTCAGGTTGCGTGTAGCAGCTGAAAAGTTAAAAGAAAACCCGGGATCAATTTCTGATATCGCTTATTCTACAGGGTTTAACAGTCTTATTTATTTTTCGCGTTGCTTCAAAATGCAATTTGGCGAATCACCTTCAAGTTACGTGCAACGTTTAAAAGAAAATAAAAAATAATGCTTGGCCAAACTGCATGTTATCAATATACAAGTCAATGGTACCCGCGTTACTAAAACAAGAACCCGATGTATCAACCAATTTATTTTTGTCTTTGCTTCTACCCCAGGTAGCTACATGGCATAATGCTTTTATGATGCTTATATAAAAACAAGGGGGCAGGTTTTTTTTCATGTAAATAGATATGTTTAATTTTTAAAAATAATAACCCGATGAACAATCTTATTAAAACCACGATTTTCTTTTTTGTAATTAATTCAGGAATATTACATGGAGCAGATATCCCACTATATAAAGACCAAAGCCAATCTTTAAAAAACAGGGTAGATGATTTGTTACACAGGATGACACTTGAAGAAAAAATTGGACAAATGGTACAATTATATGTGCCCGGGGAATCTGAAATCATCAAGGAAGACATGAAACAAGGCAAGCTTGGCTCCATGCTCGATGGAAGAATATCGTTTTATTCTCCCGCCTTGAGAAATGAATACCAAAAAGTAGCCATAGAAGAAAGCCGATTAGGAATACCGCTTATCTTTGGACATGATGTTATACACGGGTTAAAAACTATATTTCCCATTTGTCTTGCTCAATCTTGTACCTGGGATCCAAAATTAATACAAGAAGCTGCAAGCGTGGCAGCTTACGAGGCTAGCGCGCGTGGTATAGACTGGGTCTTTGCCCCTATGGTAGATGTATCAAGGGATCCAAGATGGGGAAGGATAGCAGAGAGCTTTGGAGAAGATACTTATTTAAACACGGTTTATGGTGTTGCCATGGTAAAAGGTTTTCAAGGT
>CAZKIR010000066.1:0-13129 GCA_964552835.1 uncultured Bacteroidales bacterium | reverse complement strand
CACCCAAGGATGTCTTCCGCTATCCTGCTACCCAAAAAGCAAGTTCCTATCCTGCAGTGAGGGCAAACATATGATAAATTCTATCGCTACTAGCCTCCTTCGCATGGCAGCGTGAGGAGTTTGCGTGAAACTTCAGTGGCTGAGTATTAATGGGGAATACGACTGGTGCCCAGGTGGCTCTTTCCGTAGCCGGGATAAAGCGATTCCTGGAGCGCACTTACAAGAGCAGGTTTGTGCGGAATGTGGCTGTGGTGGCGTCGGGGACTGCTGGGGCGCAGGCCATTGTTATTGCCTTTTCGCCTATTATCACCCGGCTGTACGGGCCGGAGGCCTTCGGCATCTTGGGCACGTTCATGGCCATTGTGGCTGTGATTACCCCACTTGCTGCGCTCTCCTACCCCGTTGCCATTGTCCTGCCCAAAAAGGACAGCGATGCCAGGGGCATTGCCAGGCTTTCAGCCTACATTGCGCTGGGAGTTTCCGCCCTGACCGCCCTGGTGCTGTTGGCAGCCGGGGACCGGATAGTGAAGCTTCTCCAGGTCCAGGAGGTCAGCTCTTTTATCTGGCTGCTGCCAGTAGTCATACTCTTTGCAGCCTTGCTGCAGATAAACCAGATACCGCCTAAGTTTACAAATCGCGTCCGGCGCGAAGTGTGTACTAAGGGGTTTAAGTTTACAGATCTGGTCCGGCACGAAGTGTCAAGTTAGATGGTTTTAAGTTCACAAAACGCGTCCGGCACGGAGTGTGAGGATCATGTGTGGCATACCCCGGTGAAATGGGAAGAGATTTCACTGGGTAAATATGGTCAGGGCAGGAGTTGTAGCTCATCCCTGGGAATGGAGGCATGGGGGATGGCATGAAATAGTTGACCCGCCACGGCGGTATAGAATAATTGCCCGGAATCGCTTGAAACAATTATTGGGTGCTGACGAAAAAACATTGACTGACAGCTATGAGCATTGGGTAGATGATTATATCTGGAAAGGCACAAATCAGGAAAAGATATGGACCGAATCCGTAGCAGCCGGGTCCGCCGAGTTTGTTGAGGGTATTTACCCGGTTAAATTGACGAAGTCACAGCAAAGCAGCCTGCCCTGCACCTATCTCAAGAAGGAATGAGACATTAATACAAATTGTGAAAGTGGAACTGAAGATCTACCATTAAGCCTCAGTATTTCCATAAGATAGGTGCATGGGTATTTAACTGGGTCAAAGCCAGGCTTGGATTAAAGGCCAGGCATCGACGAATTAGCAGACAAGAAAATGGTGCCGTGTACGCATTACAGGAGCCTGTTGCTGCTTACAGCGCTGATTTTGAGGGGAAAAATGGGGCACTAAGGGGTGAAAACAGGCTTCTGTGGAACGTATTTAAAGATATTTGAGTAATTTATGCAGGTCCGACCCCATAACCTACAGCACCCGGAACCCGGCAATAGCCCTGAATCTGCCGGATACTCCGGAAATTTCTGACAAAATCCATGAAGATCTCTCTCTCGGGCGGCCCGCAGACACCACGGATGTCAAAACATTAAATGATTTAAAGCTGCTCCAGATGGGCTGGGCCTATGATCTGAATTTTTCCCGCACATTCGAGCTGATCCATGAAAAAGGGTATCTCGAAAAACTCCGCGACACGCTTCCCCGGCATTCCGGCCGCGCAGCTGAAATCTACACAAAAGCCAATAAACACCTCCAGCAAAATGCCGGGAAGTTATCGGACACCTTAGGATATAAAAACTCCTTCAAAGGAGAACGCCATGCACAAAGCAACCTTCTTTCCCATCGGCAATGCTGATACATGTCTCCTGGATCTTGAGTGCGGCAAAAAGCTGCTGTTTGATTTTGCCCATTGGAAGGATGCGGAAGACGAAAACGATTTGCGGATCGACCTTGCGAAAAATCTGCGCGAGGACCTGGATGAAGCCGACAGGGACCACCTTGATGTTGTGGCATTCACCCACGTGGACGATGACCATATTCACGGGGCCACCGACTTCTTTTACCTGGAACATGCCCGGAAATACCAGCAGGGAGATCGCATTAAAATCAAGGAACTGTGGGTTCCGGCCGCAGTGGTTATTGAAGAGGGGCTAAAAGAGGAGGCTGCCGTAATCCGGGCCGAAGCCAGGCACCGATTAAAAAATGGAAGCGGCATTCGGGTATTTTCTCTTCCTGACACTTTGAAGGACTGGCTGCAAAGCGAGGGCCTGACCCTGGAATCAAGACGGCATCTTATCACAGACGCCGGCCGGACGGTTCCCGGTTTTACAAAGGATAATCAGGGCGTTGAGTTCTTTGTGCACTCCCCTTTTGCCAAGGCAGCAGGCAACGGAAGCCTGGTCCAGCGCAATGAGGCATCCCTGGTTTTACAGGCCGATTTTCTTGCAGACGGAAAAGAAACAAGGCTTTTGCTTTCTGCTGACACTACCCATGATGTCTGGACGGATATTGTCGACATAACCCGCTATAAGGGCAGAGAGTCCAGGCTTGCATGGGACATTTTCAAGCTGCCCCATCATTGCAGCTATACGAGTCTTGCCCCGGAAAAAGGAAAGACAAAAACAAAACCCGTAAAAGAGGTCCAGTGGCTTCTTGATCAGGGCGGAAACCGTGCCTTGATCATATCCTCAAGCGACGTCATTCCTTCTGAGGACCAGAAACTGCCGCCCCACTTCCAGGCTGCGGCCTGCTATAAGGACACAGCGGAAAAAATTGACGGGGAATTTGTCGTGACCATGGAGCACCCCACAAAGACCGCACCGGACAAGCTGGTCATTGAAATCGGCGGGAAAGGCGCCGTTCTCAAGAAAACAATCATTGCCGGCGGGTCTTCCGCTGTCAGCAGGCAAGCGCCCAGGGCCGGGGTCCATGCCTGAATACGTCGATCTGCCGTTTGATACGTTCCCTGTGGAAGCGGAAGCACTCAGCTTTCCCTGTGCAGCCCGCTTTGCCGCCGCAGTGCGAAATCTTCCCTATGTTGAATTTCTTGCCGCGCTAAAAAGCAGTGAAAACACAAACAGCAAAGAGGTGATTGTTTTTGATGCTGCTGTTGAACGGCCACAGCAGATTAGCCACCCCATCAGGCAATGGGAGCGCCTTGCTGTCGTCTTTTATGAGGATGAAAATCTACTCCCTGAAGTCCTGGCGCTTCGAAAAGATTTTCCGCTTGTGCCGCACCTGAACCTGCGGACATTCGAACGTCCGAGAAGCCTGTGCCTTTATGCCGAAGACCCCCGGGATGTGATGCTGAGATGGACCCCGCTGTCCTTTATCGAAAGGATAAGAAACTGGCTTGCGCTTACGGCCGCGGGGGAACTCCACGAGCAAGATCAGCCCCTTGAACCTTTATTGATGAACTCCGGAGGCGTTCTTGTTCTGACAGAAGAAGTCCTTGCCCGGATCTCAAATGAAATCAACCAGGCCATGTATGTCTGGCCGTTGTCGAAAAGCAATGATACAGACCTTATGCTGATCGCATACTCTGCGGAAGCCGGGAAAAATTCAGAACCCCCGCCCTTTATTGC
Source organism: uncultured Bacteroidales bacterium (assembly GCA_964552835.1). Taxonomy (GTDB): domain Bacteria; phylum Bacteroidota; class Bacteroidia; order Bacteroidales; family CAYFUP01; genus CAZKIR01. The sequence goes on along the minus strand of CAZKIR010000066.1, from coordinate 9,605 downwards.
CCTGCCGTTTACATGCAGGCCTGTCACCCATGGCGTTATAAGACGACAACCCGCAACATTGAAAGAGCTTGCCGATCTGGTAAATGAATTCGGCCTGGACCTTGTTTCGGAGCTTCGGGACAGGTTTGACAGGCTGCCGCAGAACTGGCCCTCGAAAAAGTGTTACCAATCAAAGCCGGTCCTGCTGCTGAATTTTCCAAAGGCACGGACAGAAGGGGCGGCTCCCGAAGAATCGGAAATGTGGGCTTTTGTGTGCCATGCCCCGTTTTCAGAAACCGGCAAAGCCCTTGGCATATGGGATCTATCAAACGGCGAAGTCGGTCGGATGCTTCCTGCGGATGCGTCCAAACAGGGCGAGGATATATCCCTTTTGCCCCTGAAAACCCTCCGCTCGTTTTCCAGAGAATCGGCCGCATCCTTAAGCGGATCCCAGCAAAACCAGGACAACATGGTATTGATCGGGGCAGGCGCACTGGGTTCCCAGGTATTTCTAAACGCAATTCGCGCGGGCCAGGGAAATTGGACCATAGTGGACCATGACCGACTGCTGCCGCACAACCTGGCCAGGCATGCCCTGGATGTTACCTGCATGGGCGGATACAAGGCAGAAATGCTGTCCATAATTGCAAACACCCTTATTGACGGGAAGCAGGTAGCCACCCCGATAATTGCAGATGTTTTCAGCCCCGGAGAAAAGGAGGACCAGCTTGGCGAGGCCTGTCGCACTGCCGATGCGATCATCGACGCTTCGGCTTCCGTAAGCGTGGCCCGCCACCTGGCCCTTGATATCAGTTCTCCCGGCCGGCGCGTATCCATATTTTTCACTCCTTCAGGGGAAGCATCCGTCATACTTGCAGAAGACGCCCATCGCCGGAGCCCGCTGGATATCCTTGAAATGCAGTATTACCGTGAAATAGCGACTTCCGCTCAGCTCGGCAATCACCTGGCTTTGACCTCCCAAGGAACCCGCTATGGCAATTCCTGCAGGGATTTAACTTCGCAGATACCACAAGACGTAGCTTCGCTTCATGCCTCCCTCTCCTGGAATGCCATTAAACAAGTGCTTGCTGACGACTCCGGATTATCCGGCATCTGGGCCTTGCAACCGCCTTTTCATGCAGTGTCATTTACGGAAATCCAGATATCACCCCTGGTTGAAAAAACTTCTGGGAAATGGCGTATCCGCACGGATGAACGATTCCTTGCAAGGCTTTGGCAATTAAGGGCGGAAAAACTGCCGAATGAAACCGGCGGTATACTCATCGGCTCCCATGACATGAATCGCCGCATTGTTTACCTGGTCGATACCATACCCTCGCCCCCGGACAGCTGCGAGTGGCCCGCGGTCTACATCCGTGGCTGCAAAGGCCTTGCCGCCCGGTTGCGGGAAATAGAGGATAAAACAGCCGGCAACCTCGTCTATGCGGGGGAGTGGCACTCCCACCCGAATGGGGTATCAGCAGCGCCAAGCCATGATGACAAAAAGGCTTTCGAATGGCAGTTATCCGAAATGCAATCAGCCGGCCTTCCGCCCGTAATGGCGATAGCCGGACAGGACGATATAAACATTTTTGCTGAAACAATGGAAACCTGATGCATGAATCAACCCGGTATTCAGGCTGAGCATGGCATTTAAAACATTTGACACATATACGCTCAAGGCCAGGTATTATCCCACGCTGATCGTGATCGCGCCGCTGTGCCTTGTCGTCCTTTCCCTGGCAGCGGGCCGCTATGATCTTGTAAAAAGTTTTGCCGCAGCCGCGGTATCCGGCCTCGGGCTCGGCCTGTTAATGGATCAGGTCGGCAGGGACGGGGGCCGAAACAAGGAGCCCCGGCTGTTTGCGCAATTGGGCGGAAAGCCGACCACCGTGTATCTGCGCCATCGGGACCCCACTATAGAAGCCCCGACCAAGGCAAGGTATCACAAGATTCTTGGCAGGCTCCTGCCTGACCTGGATATCCCGTCAAAAGATCGAGAAATAAAAGAGCCCGGCCGTGCGGATGAAATTTACGCCTCCTGCGCCGATTACCTGCGGGAGATCACGCGCGCGGATCATGCCAGGTTTCCCCTGGTGTTCCAGGAAAACTGCAACTATGGTTTCCGGAGGAATCTCTGGGGAATGCGACCTGCAGGCACGGTCATATCACTTGCCGCCACGTTCGTCTGCGGGGTGACTCTGTTTTATAAAATACCCGCCGGCAAGGGATCATTGCTGATAACGGCTGTTTCGACTCTGATCTGTGCTGCTCTTGCTTTTCTCTGGATTTTCCGCTTCAATACGCGCTGGGTGCATATCGCAACGGATGCGTACGCACGCAGGCTGCTGGAAGCCTGCGACTCATTACGGCATTGATTTCGGCAGAACAGCGACTGCTTAAACTTAAACACATAACCTTTTCGAGCTTTGCGCCTTGAATACTCCCAAATCCCTTCGAGCCCATCTGATACGCGGTGCATCCGGGTCGCTAATCCTGAAAATTGCCAACATCGCTCTTACTCTGCTCCTGGCCGTGTTTCTGGCCCGGGTTTTGGGGGTGGAAAATTTCGGGATTTATGCCTTTTGCCTGTCCCTGATCCAGATCCTGACCGTGCCTGCCATGCTTGGAGGCCGGCAGTTACTGGTCCGGGAAGTTGCAGCCTACCGGGCCAAGGGGGAATACCACTTTCTTCGGGGCCTGCTTCTGCGCTTCAGGCAGGCAAGCTTTCTGGCCTCGTTGGTATTGGCATTAGGAGGGGCCGCTGCAGGCTACTTTGTATACCAGGACAGCACCATGCTAATTCCCTTTCTGGTTGCAATGGCAATAGTGCCGCTGCACACCGCAATGCAACTCCAGGGAGCCGCATTGCGGGGGCTGCGCCGTGTGCTCCTGGGTCAGGCGGCCATGATGCTGAGGCCGGGGCTGGTTATTCTCCTTGTGGGAGGTGTGTTTTGGTTCACCGGGAAAAATTTCGGTGCGGAAGCTGCCCTTACCGCACAGCTAACAGCCAGCGTCGTTTTGGTAATGCTCACCTCTTTGTTTCTGCGGCATTTCCTGCCCAAGGCGGCCAAGACTGCAAAGCCCGGCTATGAATCCTCCAGATGGGTCAAGAGCATGCTGCCGTTTGTATTTGCCAGCGGCATGCAGATACTCAACAAGGAAACCTCGGTGGTCCTGCTGGGAATTATGCAGACTCCTGAAGACGTGGGCCTATTCCGGGTGGCCCAGAGGGGCGCCCTTTTGATTCCTTTCGGGCTACAAGCGGTGAACATGGCCATGGCGCCAACGGTTTCTGAGTTGTTTGCCAAGGGGGAAATAAAGCGTTTACAGAAAATGATCAGCAAGAGTATCCTGGCGGTGCTGGCTTTTGCCCTGCCTGTTGCCCTGGGGCTGATTTTCGGTGGAAAATGGCTAATTCCGTTTGTTTTTGGGGAGGATTATGCCCCTGCTTATATACCGCTTATTATCCTCTGCCTGGGGCAAGTGGTCAACGCAGGTATGGGGTCTGTGGGTATTATCCTGAACATGGCCGGCCTGGAGCGCTACACTGCCAGAGGGGTGGCAATAGCGGCAGTGGCCAGTGTTGTTCTCAATTTTATTTTGATTCCATTATTGGGCCCGGCAGGGGCTGCGATTGCTACTAGCACCAGCCTGATTATTTTGAATGTATTGCTTTTTATATGGCTATATAGAAAGACAGGGATTGTAAGCACATTTTCTTTAAAAAGGGCTAAAGAGCTATGAAAAAACCAAATTTTATTATTCCTGGAGCTGGAAGAAGTGGAACAACATCTGTTTTTTATTGCTTGAGTCAGCATCCGCAAGTTTATACGCCACGCGTCAAAGAAATCAATTATTTTACAAAATATTATCACAAGCCTATAGAATGGTATTTCAGGCATTTCAACGGCTGGCAAGGCGAACCAGCGGTTGGAGAGGCGAGTACTTTGTATATGTATCATCCAATGGCTGCAAAACGCCTATTTGAATATCGATCTGACTTAAAATTGATATTTTGTTTAAGGAATCCAATAGATAGAATTTATTCCAATTACAAAAAAACAGTTGCTGGTCAGGGCGAGGCCCGTCCATTTTTAAAAATAATAAATGAAGAGCCCTACCGGTTTTTTGAAGCAAGTCGTTATTCTACGCATTTAAAAAGATTCCTAAAATATTTTTCATATGATCAAATGCTATTTATTTTCTTTGAGGACCTCATTGAAAACCCCAACAAACAATTAGAACGAATTTGTACTTTTTTAAATATAAGCCAGAATTTTGACTTCACTTTACCCTCTAAGAAGAAAAATGCCTCTATAAGCCCGCACAGTTTAATGCTCCAAAAAATAATCAAACATAAGTTTGCTTCTGATTTTGACGATGTGCCAGTTAAAAGATATATTAAAGGGGCGTTACGACGTACGCTGACTGCCTTGAATTTCTTAGGAACAAAAGATAAACATGATAAATTAAGTCCTGAAGTTCGATATTATTATACGAAATACTTGAAGATGAAATCGAAGAACTGGAAAATTTATTGGATATCGATTTAAAAGGTTGGAAGGAGTATACGAATGAAGCGTTTCTGGATTAGCAAGTAGCCGAAACTATGTTAGCATACTAATATCTGCATTAAACTTTTGACATTGATTGTTGTGTAACTCATTTGAAAGTTAATGGATTCACGATGATATTGATAACTTCAATATATACAGCTTTTTTACTGACAGCGATACTAATTTTTTATATATCAAATAATAAGTTAAAGTGGTCGCTGTTTTGTCTGGGTATAGCTGCCACCTATTTTGTAAATGTTCCATCAATCATTTATTACATCTTAATAGGGGGTCAAAAGTATTTCTCTTGGGGGACTAGCCCCGAAAATATATATGTAGGTAGTGTACTAAATTTGGTATTTATATTATTTTGGGGGATTGGTTATATACTTGTCATATACATGAAACGAAAAAGTTGGAGAATATCAAATTTAAATTATACCAAATTTGTTATATATCTATTATTTGTAATATCTATTGCATGCTATATATACAGAATAATACAAAATTATTCTTATGGTTATAGTTCCCTACTGTATAGCTCATCTAACATTGATAATGTGGGCTCGTTTGGTATAGTTGGAGGATTTGCTGGCTTAACCCCGATTTTAGCAGCTACAATATTAATAGATTATCATTCAAGAAAAAGGTGTTTTTTACAACAAAAAATTAATAAACCGATATATTATATAATGTGGTGCATTCTTTTTATTGATGTAGTTAAAGGTATAACCATAGATACGCAGCGAGGCGATGTAGTAGCTCCAATTATTTTAATAATATTTGTTTTGTTAGTAATAGGTTTGTCAAGAAGAATAATATCAACAGCGATTCTTGCTTTTTTCATTGTTATGTCAATAAGTCCTGCTTTGGATATTTTGCGTAAAGATATAAGTGTAATTGATGCGAGAGATCTAAAAAGTAAAATTTTAAAAAGGACAGAAATGGAGGAATTTTCAATAACTAAAATAGCAATTCGAGAACCTGCAAGAAAAAGTATTGCCCCCGAAACCTCTTTCGCTTTAAAAAGCTATGCAGACAGAGAAGGTTTTGTAGGTTTTAAACCTTATTTTAATACCCTTTTCGATCCTTTAATTCCAAGAAGTTTGTGGCCTCATAAACCAATAAAAAGATCAGTTGACGGAACTTTTGAAACATATGTAGAAAAAATTGCAGCAAAAGAGTTTGGAATGACTCATCAACTTTGGACTTTTGGTGGGGGGGAGATGTACTGGCAATTTGGTTGGTTAGGGGTAATATTAGGTGGTTTTTTTGTAGGACTTGCATGGGCATATTTATTTTGGGGAGCTTTAAATTACAAAAGTTTTTTTATGGTTGCTATACTATTAGGCATGATTAGTTGGGGGGCCCCATTGGCGAGGGGCTTCGATGAATTTCTATTTCAGTTTCTATCTGGCATAAAAGTTATTGGTCTGTTTTGGTTATTGGATAGCACGCTGCGTGCTTTACACCGTGTGAAATATAGTTGAATTTTTATAGTCCAATATTTTTTGAAAACTTAATGACGGTGGAATTGTTTTTATATGGGAACATATAACATCTGTTTAATTGCGGGTCGTTCATTAAAAAATAACCAGAGATCTGTTTTATTAAACCTTGGCAAATTGTTGGAAGATAAACAAGTTAATCTGAGCCTTGTTTTGGGATATGGTGAAGATATAGGTATATTATCAAAATATTATAAAATCTACCACTCAACAATACCAAGGTTCGATCCTTTCTGTATTGTTTCTGCATTCACAGGCGCTTTAAAAGGAGCATATGACACCAAAGCTGATATAATTCTTAATGTTTCACATCCGTTCCCGCTTGGGATTGCGGCTGTTCTTTGCGGTCGGTTTAAGGGTCTTCCCGTTTTGCTAAGAATGACCGGAGATCCTTTTACTGAGCGGGAGCTTTATGACAGTTTATTGGTTCGGTTGCGGAAAAAAATGATTCATGAATTTTTTTTTGGAAAACTGTTTTACTCTAAGGCTACCATGATTCTCCCAGTTGGAAAATCATTGGCTAAAGTGCTTGAAGAAATAGGCTTACCTCGAAGGAAAATTCATGTAAGACCGCAGCCCTTTGATTCACGTACTTTTCATCCCGTTGAAAAAGCACAAAAATTAAACACAAAATTTAAACTCGGATTAGATCCTGATAAAAAAACCATCCTTTTTGTTGGTAGCCTGTCCTGGGGGAAGGGTGTGGACAGACTTGCGAAAATAATCAAGCATATCGAGAAAAAGAGTGAAGAATATCAATTTTGTATTCTTGGAAAAGGGCCCGCAGCTCATTATCTCGAGTCAATAAAAAGTGAAAGGGTAATATTAGCCGGCAATGTTCCGAGGGAGGAAGTGATAAAGTATTTCCAGGCAGCAGATCTTCTGGTTCATCCGACCCGTCGTGATGCCCTTCCGAATGTAGTTTTGGAAGCGATAGCCTCTGGTATTCCAGTTATTGCGTCGCCGGTAGGGGAAATTCCAAATTATGTAACTAATATTGCATACACGGACGAGGAATTTGTAAATATGGTACTTGAAAACCGGATGGTTGTTGATACGTTGCCAGCCGAAATGGAATGGGAGCAACAGAAGAAAGGTTATTTGAGTCTATTTGAAGCCGCAGTAAATCAAGGCCGTCTTAAACATCCTGAAAATAAGGATTAAAGCGAAAAATGAAGCAATTGATAGCAAAATGGAAACGTTTTCGGGAAAGAAGTAAAGGGCATACTACCCGGGAGCTTGTTAGGGATTTTTTTGGCCGGGCATATATGAAACCCGCTTTTCGAAGGGTTGTTCGTTTTCTTGTGCCGACGCGTTATCCTGATAAATGGGTATTTGTTGTGGGATGCTATAATTCCGGCACTACCCTTTTAAGGGAAATGCTTGGAAGCCACCCCGACGTGTCAAGCCTTGCTCGGGAAGGCGTAAAATTTACAGATCAGTTTCCAAACCTCCAGGCCGGTGGCTGGCAAAGAATGCTGCTTAAAAACAAGGAGAATTGGGAAATGCCTCGGTCAAATATCAAACAGCGAACAAAAAAAATTATCCGGGATTGGTCGCCAATGTGGAAGATGAGGCGTAGAGTGTTCTTAGAAAAGTCAATCGAACATGCCGTACGCATGGATTGGCTTGAAGAAGCTTTTGATTCGCCCTATTTCATTACCATAGTGCGAAATGGTTATTGCGTGTGTGAAGGTGTCCGCCGAAAAGCAGCGCCCCATGGACCTGCGACTAAAGAAGTTGGAGCTTCGGAATATCCCATATCACTTGCGGCGCAGCAATGGGTAGCAATTAATGAAAAAATCGAAGAACAAATTTCAGATTCACGACGGGTGTACAGGATATCATACGAAGAGCTTGTTACATCACCCCTGGAAACACTTGAAAAGTTGTTTTCATTTTTGGGCTTGGAACAACCCGTTATGGAATTTAAAAATGGCCTGCTGAAAATAGACGGGAATGTCTTTAAGATTAGAAATATGAATCCAGAAAGTTATGGTCGCTTAGCCGACGATGAAATCAAAGTGGCAACCGAGGTTATGCATGAATGGTTGACTCATTATGGTTACCTGCCTAAAAAGGAATCAACTCATGGTTGATGTAACGGTATCTGGTGGCACGCCGCGAGTTATACTCAGCCTTGATTTTGAATGTGGATGGGGCGGTATTGAAAGCGGTCGTTATTTGATAAGGCAGAAGGCCGGCGTTTTTAAAGCCCTCCGACCGGTAATGAAGAAATTTGTAAAAGAATTGGATGCACTTGAACTACCGGCTGTTTGGGCAACGGTTGGCGCACTGGTATCTTCACCCGCCAAGGGGGATTTCAGCCATCTTCCGGTTGATGCGCAGGATAAGGTTCATAATTTTTTGGCTACTGCAGATCCCTTGACCCGGGATGGGCGAGACCTGCTTGATATAGTGCTTTCAAGCAAAATTCCTCATGAAATTGCATCGCACGGCTTTTCACATACCCGGTTTGATTATAAAGGCTTAGATGTTGAAAGGCAAATGGAAGATTTGGAAAAAAGCATTATTGCCATAAAGGAAATTACGGGATGCAGACCCTATTCTTTTGTCTTTCCTCAAAATATTGTACCTTCTTTTACTGCACCAGATAAGGCCGGTTTTAAAGTTGCAAGGGATATTCAAAAATCCGGCTTTTTAGCTTATAGAAACAGGACCATGCGTATAGCGGAACAATTGTGGAGGACTCCCCCACCTGCTCAAGAAAAGAGGGTAGGAAATAACTTGAGAGCTCATTCCGCTTCATTGTTCTTAAACTGGGGGTCTGGGAAGAGTGCCTCTTTGCGCCGGGCCTTAACCTTGCTCCAGGCTAAGCGGGCGCTGAAAAGAACAGCCCAGGGAAAAGGAGATTCTCATTTTTGGCTTCACCCTTATAATCTAGCCGAAATACCTTATTTATTTGATGGGGTTATCGAAGTGCTAAAAAAAGCCGCAAAATTACGGGATAAAGGCTTTTTGGATATCAGCACCATGAGCGACCCAGGTAATTTTTTGGTGTATTCTTCATAGTTAAACGAGGTTGAAATGGTTATATCAGAAGCCCATAAATATATATTTATTGAAGTTCCAAAAACCGCATCCACAGCTATAAAGAAGTTTTTACTTGAAAATGATCCAAGTGCTAAAGCCAATGAGGTCTTTGATAAGCATGGCAGGAAGGTTAGGGTGCATAATCACATAAGCGCGCTGGATTTAAACAGAATAATGGGCGAAGAATTCCATAAATATTCAAAAGTTGGTTTTATAAGGAACCCATTTGGAACCATAGTTTCCGGTTATCATTTTTATAAAAGCGGCATGGCAACGAAAAATATAAACAGGAAGCGCAGAATCTATTGCAAGGTTAAATTGGCTAGTACTGTTCCATTTTGGTTGTGGGCATTGTTTTATCCGTATAAGTTAAATTGGCATTTTGTAACTGATGAAAAAGGTAGGAGAATTATTGTCGATTATCTTGGTTCATTCAGTCGTCTGGAAAAGCCTCATCACCATCTACGCGTGCGTGCGCATCATCGACTCGCGGGTGGGCCTGGCC
>CAZKIR010000065.1:0-13159 GCA_964552835.1 uncultured Bacteroidales bacterium | reverse complement strand
CCAAGCACAGTTCATTGCACAGCACCCTTTCGGTTTTGGAAGGGATCCATGAATACACGATAAACGGTTACCCCTACCGGGTAAAAGAATTGGAAAAAGCCGCCTCGGAGTCAAGGGAATTTATCTTGCAACACCGCTTGTTCAAGTCGGACAAAACGGGGGAAACCATTGACAAAAAATTCCTGCGCCTGCCCTACCCTCCCCGTTGGCGGTACGATGTACTCCGTGCCATGGATTATTTCAGGGCAGCAGGCGCGCCCCACGACAACCGGATGGACGATGCCCTGGAGGCCATACTGAAAAAACAGGACAAGGACGGCACCTGGAAGCTTTATGCACCTTATCCCGGGCAAGTACATTTTATCATGGAAAAAACCGGGCAGTCCAGCCGTTGGAACACTTTACGGGCCATCAGGGTATTGCAATACTACAACCGATACGGAACAAAAACTTGTTAAAGGGCCAATCTTGAACGGGGAACAATAACCAGGTTCCCACGCGATAAGGAAATCATCCATTTCCATTCTTATCCTCCACCCGGCTATGGATTTTTCCCCGGGCCAACCGGGTTTCAATAACATCGCCCGTGCAGACTTCCTCCCTGGATTGAATGATTTTCCCGTTCCTGGTGGTCAGCGAGTAGCCCCTTTTCAATACATTATCGGGCGACAACCAAGCCAAGGCTTTTTCTGAATTTTTTATCTTTTCAGCATGGGATTTTAAAAACTGCCTGACAGCTGATTTTAATTGATTTTGATAATATGGCACCCCCTTTTCCCTGGAAAGGATATAATAACGGGAATTTGCTATTAACTTATCCTGGCAGGTTTTCAAATCATGTTTCTTGGCCACTATACCGGCCTTGGCGCGATGGTAAAGTTTTTCTTGATAAATGGCCAATTGCTCGTGGTTCTTTGATATCAGGTACTTAACTTTTGACTGCAAATTCGTGGTATACTGCCCGAGCCTTTCTTCATGAATATTTATCTTTTCCCTGGCCAAATCGAGTAGGCGAAAATAGGATTCATCCAATGAATCGTCCAACTGCATGTTGTTGTCAATGATAAATTCTGCCACGGCCGTGGGGGTCTTTAACTTGGTATGAGCCACCAGGTCGGCCACGGTATCGTCGCGTTCATGGCCAATACCAGTAAGCACGGGCAAGGAAAACTGGGCCAGGTGAAAAGCCAGCCAATACTGGTTAAAACATGATAAGTCGGCTCGCGAGCCCCCGCCCCGTATCAAAACCACCACGTCATATCTTTCTTCCTGGCGAAAGACCACGTCCAACGCGTTAATGATAGACTGTTCCGCACCGTCCCCTTGCACCACGGCTTGAAACAACTTCACGTGAAAACGAAAACCCAGGGGGTTATTTGTTAATTGCTCCATGAAATCGCCATAGCCGGCAGCAGTTTCAGATGAAATAACGGCGATCCGCTGAATGGCCGGGGGCAGGGACAAGGCCTTGTTCATCTCCAACACGCCGTCTTCTTCCAGCCTGTTGATTACTTCAGCTTTTTGCCGGGCCAGGTCACCAAGGGTATAAGCAGGGTCTATATCCCTTATGTTCAGGCTGTAGCCATATAAGGCATGAAACTCGACAGACACGTTTACCATCACCTTTAACCCGGATTGCAAGGCTTGCCCGGTCGTGCTTTCAAAATAGGCCCTTAACATGTTATAGGTATAGGCCCAGATGGTAGCCCGGGCTTTCGCCCTTAACTTTTCTCCTTCTCCTTCTTTCTCTACTAGCTCAAGGTAACAATGGCCACTCCGGTTTTGCCGTAGTTCACTTATTTCCGCGACCACCCAGTAACCCATCGGAAATTGCTCCCGGATGGTACCGGCCACCATTTCTTGCAATTCATATAGGCTTATGGCTTGGTTTTCCATGAGGTTAATATTTATTTACCCGGTATGTTTGGTTGCACATGGGTGAATCCAAAACAACCACGTACATGCCTGCTACCAGCTTGTCCAAGCCTTCTACCTGAATAAACCCACCTTGCCGTTCCCAGGGGTAAACCGCGCGATCTACTACAAGGCTACCTAGCATATCATAAATTTTCACACGGGCAAACCATTCTTTCTCCTCATCATAATTCACCAGCAAGTAGCTCTCGAAGGGGTTTGGGAATACCTCTATGCTTTTTTTCTTATCCATGCCAGATGTATCTTTTTCCAGCAAGTATTGATAGGCCTCGTACAAATCAGGTATACCGTACCCAAGCAGCGTATCGGGTGCCAGGTATTGATGGCATGATTGCAGCAAGGCTTCACGGATCTCGACATTGGTTTTTGCCGGGAAAGCCTGCCATAGGCAAGCGGCAACACCGGCCATAACCGGGGAAGAAAAGGAGGTGCCACTGCCCTTTCGAAAACTCCCATCGGTATGCTGCACCACGTTATCACGGCCCATGGCCGCCAGGTTGGGCTTCACGTCCCCGTCAGAAGCCGGGCCCACGCTACTAAAAGGAGCGTATTCCCCGGTGGCATCCACGGCACCCACCCCGATTACCGAGTTGCCATCGGAAGGCGCAATAATATGCCGCCAGGGATCATCGGCCTCGTTACCCGCGCTGCTAAACACGAGAATTCCTTTCGAAAAGGCCCTCTCTGCCCCCCTTGTCACGAAAGTGGTGTGGCCATCCATGTCCCGGTAAGTGTGATCCATGGTAGAATCATCAAAAACGTAATAGCCAAGCGAAGAATTAATAATATCGGCCCCGATGCTATCAGCAAACTCTGCCGCGGCCACCCAGTTGTATTCCTCGATAAGATATTCCGAGCGGGCATCTTCCGAGTGCAGCAGCACGTATTCGGCTTCGGGTGCGGTGCCCATCAAAAAGCCCGGCACGTTCCCGCCCATCAACGACAACACGTTCATGCCATGACTATGATTAGTATAAAAGGCCGTATCGGGACGGACAAAACTACGTGTCGCGATAATCCGATCATGAAAAAACAGGCTATCGAAAGCCGGTAACTCGTTTACTTTTAAAAACCCGCCATCAAGCACGGCAATTCGCTTACCCTGGCCCTGGTAGCCCATCTGGTGAAGCGCGATCCCGTTCACCAGGGCATGGTGGGGCAAGGAAGGCCCGTAAGGAAGCAAACGGTCAGCCTGCCCTTCAAGAAACGACAAACTGTCCTCCCATTTACGCACGATGCTTTTTTTCCGTTTCGCGGGATATAAAAACCGGGTCTCCCTGACCATATCAAGGCTTGAAACTTGCTGAAAAGCAATGGAATCCTGAAAGTCCACGACAATCCCGTTGGCCCATTTAAGAGGGTATAAAACCCCAGCCCCGGTATTTTTAACTTGCATTATATAGCTTTGGCATACTGGTAAATCGGTCGAATCGATCAAGATATCTTGTGCTTCTCGCCGCTCGAGGGCCCGGACTGATAAATATTTATCAGGGGATTTAAGTGAATATCCCGTAGCATCTTTATCCACGAACCCAACCCAATATTTTCCAGGCACGAATTGGGCGAATGCTCGTGAAGAAATCATCCACGGGAAGAACAAAATACTAATAATTTTGATAACCAGGATTGCCCGGGTCCATCTTCTCGGGATCTTGTATATTATGCCGGTTCCGTTCATATTCTTCAAACCTTTCTAGTTCTTCTTGTAACAATTCGTCTTCATTTTCTGGCACGCCATGTTCGTACCTGATCACCGAAAGTTTTTTCCCGTCGCGATCATATTGTACCCACTCCCCGTGTTTTTCGCCCTCCTGGTAATTTCCGGTAATCTCTGGGCGGCCGGAGGGATAAAAAATCACGAACAACCCATCCAGCAAGCCATTTTGGTAACGCGATTCAAATTTCACTTCCCCGTTGGGAAAACAGGTACGCCACAGGCCATGTTTTTGGCCGTCTTCCCATTGCACTTCCTGGGCTACTTGCCCGTTTTCGAAATAGGTTTTTGATACCCCTTCTTTCTGTCCCTTGTCCCATTCTTCGGTGGAAACAAGATGACCATCTTTGGCTGAAAAATACCGCCAGGTACTGTCTTTTCGGGTGCCGGCAAAAATACCGCGGGCCGCTATTTTTCCATTGTCATGATAAAGCCTGGCCCTTACCTTCGGCGAGTTGTCCAAGTGCAGCAAGCGGGCCTGCACGCCCCCGTCAGGGTAATAGCGGACCAGTTCACCAATGGGTTTACCATCTTTAAATTCGCCCTGGTATTTTTTGTTGCCATTCGAATAATACTTGACCCAAGTCCCCTGTTTTTTTCCATTTGGCCCTGTTTGGTTCAGGTTATCCTGGGCCAAGAGTGTACAGGTTAAAAATAGGGTAATGATAATTAAATACATTTTATGCATGAACAAATATTGTTATTGGTTTTATAAAAACTATTGCCCTTCGACGCGAAAACTATTCAATCCCAAAAAAAAAATGATATACAATCAATTAATTAATAACTTTACGGCATGTTGGCTCAACATTTTTTCACCTTACAATAATATACAAATATAATCACAATTCATATAATAGAAAGGGGAATTTATTCCTATAACAGTAAACCCGAAATTATATTTTTTGCCCATGGGTTCAGGAGCGCCGTATAATCCCGCCTCCAATCATGTCATCGCCTTCATAAAACACGGCCGATTGGCCCGGGGCAATGGCCGGAACGGGCTCGTCAAACTCAACCCGTACCCCCTCGTACACGGGGTAAAGGCGGCATTGATGCCCCTTGTTCCGGTACCGGATTTTTACTTGCACTTCCAGCCCTTCTGGTATGGTAGGGTATTTTGTAAGCACGAGGCCTGTAACTTTCATGGAGGGCTGGGCCAATTGTTCGCGACTGCCCACCACCACCGTGTTGGTGCCCTTGCGGATATCCAGCACGTACAGGGGATGTCCCACGGCAATTTCAAGCCCCTTTCGTTGGCCAATGGTATAAAACGGGTAACCGTGATGCTGCCCAAGCACTTTCCCCTCTGTATCCACGAAATTTCCACGCCCGATGGACTCGATTGCTGATGGCACGTTCTCGCGCAAGAACCGGCGGTAATCATTGTCAGGGATAAAGCAAATTTCCTGGCTCTCGCGCTTATCGGCCAGCACCTGGAAACCTCTTTCCCTGGCCATACCGCGAATTTCATCCTTATGGTACCCACCCAAGGGGAAAATGGTCCGCTTTAATTGCCCTTGTGAAAGCATCCACAAGAAATAGGTTTGATCCTTGAACTCGTCTATACCCTTGGCCATGAAATAACGGCCATTCTCATGTTTAACCCGTGCGTAATGGCCCGTGGCAATAAAATCGCAGCCGTAGCGTTCGGCCATGTCCACGAGTTCGCCCCACTTTATCCGGGCATTGCAAAGCACGCACGGATTGGGGGTATTGCCTGCCAGGTACTCGTCCACGAAATTTTTTATGATAGTATCCTTGAAAATGTTTCGAAAATCAATGATGTGGTGTTCAAAACCCATTTCTTCGGCCAAGCTTTTTGCCCCGAAGATGGCATCTACCGTACAACATCCGGTTTCCTTTTCCATGCAGGCTTTCGACACGGCGTCCCAAGCCCGGTAGGTTACCCCCACCAGCCCATAACCTTGGTCTTTCAACAACACCGCGGCCATGGAGCTGTCAAGCCCCCCGCTCATCGCCAGTAACACCCTCTTTTTTTGCATACTGCAAAATTAAACTTTCGCCTTTAAAGCACAACGGCTTGATGATATAAATATTATTCAAATTATACTTGCCGGGAAATATACTGCCTACCTAACCATAACATTAAAAAATCATCATTTTGTTACACCATGCTTCAGCGAAGCATAACTTTACGATCCGACAAACTTTTGGACGCTACCCTAACAAGCTTTGGTTAAAGTTGGAAGATAAGAAAAGTGTTGGCACCTGCCAGGGTTAGGTTTTAGCAGGATGCAATTTCCCAGGCCTGAACAGGTAAGAAAACTTTCAAAGCATAAAAACATCGGCTAATAAAAATCACCTTCAGATAAACAAGATTTTTATATTTTTGTCATTAAGAATACATGAAAAAAACCGTGAAAAATGAGAGAATACTTAATTTTTGCCTGGATTTTGCTGGGGTTATTGGGATGCAAAGAAGTTGAAGAACAAGAAACATTGGTTGACCCGGCTGCCACGACCGAAACCCGGGCCTTGTACCGGAACTTAAAAAAAATTGCCCCTGAAAAAGTGTTGTTTGGCCAACAATCAGCCACTACTCGGGGCCGGGGATGGTTTATGGAGCCTGGCCGGAGCGATATTTTGGAGGCCGCCGGGGATTATCCAGCCGTATATGGTTGGGATTTTGCCCTGTTACATTACAAGCAAAAACACCAGGATTATTTACTGGAAGAAATAAAAAAAGCCTATGCAAGGGGCGGGATCAACACTTTTAGCTACCACATGCCCAACCCGGTATCGGGCAAGAACTGCCGCGATACCACATTGGATATTTCCAGCATTTTGCCCGGGGGCGAAAACGTGCAAGATTACAAGAACGTGCTTGACACCCTGGCCAAATTTGCCATGCAGTTTAAAGGTGAGAACGGGAATTATATACCTATAATTTTTAGGCCTTTCCATGAACACACGGGCGATTGGTTCTGGTGGTGCCAGGCTTTTGCCGACCGGGAAGAATTTATCGGGCTATGGCAGTTTACCGTGGAATACCTGCGGAACGAGAAAAACATCCACCATTTTCTGTATGCTTACTCGCCCGATACCGTGGCCAACAAGCAACAATATCTCGATTATTACCCGGGCGATAACTATGTTGACATCCTAGGCCTGGACGATTACCGTGACGTGGAAGCCAACCGGCCAGACCGTTTTCAAAAAAGGATGAAATTCCTGGTGGAACTGGGCGAGGAAAAAGGCAAGCCCACGGCCCTAGCCGAGATCGGGTACGGCGGCCCCCATAACCTGAAAGGTATTCATGATATTCACGACTGGTGGACGGAATACCTGTTAAAATCCATCAAAACCCCGCCCAATCATAAAATCGCGTACCTCGTGATGTGGGCAAACTACCGGAACGAATCCTATTTTTCCATTTACCCGGGGCATCCCAGCGAGGAAAATTTCCTGAAAATGAAAGAAGACTCTTTGCTCCTGTTTAACAGAGATATGCCCAACATGTATAGCTTGGAATAGCATTTAACCGGCATTCTAACAGTTGCCCCTAGCCAGCCAGGGGTAACTGGCCTTTTTGCAGTTGCTTGAATGATTGGGCATCAATTGAAAAATGGCCCATTGGACGTTCAACCAACTAAAAAGACACCTCCATTGACACCTGAAAAGCCCTGGGTTCTTTCACGAACTCGGGAATGGGAAAAGGTTGCCAGAACGACCACATGGAATACCGGTAAAAAGATGAGCCACCCAGGATATTATAGACAGAAGCTTGCAATTTCATTTTATCAGATAATGAATACCTTAGGGATATGTCCCAACGAATGTTCGCGCTATATACATTTTCGTCCCGCATAACCCGGGCAATATCATCAAATTCTTTTTCCATCACGGTACCTTTAACGGCCTCCAGCTTGGCCTGCAATGCATCCTCGCCCCAGGGGTAGCCCCAGAACAGCAAGAAATCCGTGAACAAGCTTAGCTTGTCCTGGTATATATTGATGTTTGCCCATAACTTGGTAGATTGATCCGGCCAATTGGCCAATTGGTTTCCGTGCCCGGAAATATGGATTGTATCAGGGCCAAAGACATGTTCTATATCCAGGTCGGCCGGGCTAATGCCACTAGAGCTTAACGATTTATCCAATTTCCAAGATATCATGCGGGTAAAAGAATGGTTCGCGCCCAAGCGAAATCCTGAAAACATTACCTGGCCTTCCAACTCGCTGCCAAACAAACGCAAGTGGCCCGTGTGCTTTGTACTAATGTCCTTATTGCTCCATGACAAGATATCCACGTCATTATAATACAAGGTAGCGGATAAAAGCATGTTCTCATGGTTAAAATGATCATAAATCAATTCAAGCCCTCGCAATATCTCTGGTTGTGATTGCCGGTAAAGGTATAATTGGCTGTAGGTGTTCAAGCGGTTGGAGTACTGGCCGATTAACCGAAGGGAATGGTTTTGGTTTATCTCTGAGACCAGCGCCACCCGGGGGGAGAAAACCCAACGGGAAAACTCGTGCTTGTCGGCCCTTCCCGACAACAACAAATCCAACTTATCATGCAATAGAAAACGGCCCTCCCCGAAGAAGGAGATAATGCCAGCGTACCATCCGTTCCCCGCGAACCGGGCTTTATCCTTCTCTATCCCGCCAAATTTTGGGTAGCCCAGTAAAAAAGATGTCGAATCATTAAGTATGCTCCCGTCGTCGCCAATAACCATTTCCCTCGGGCTGTCCCCCCACCCTGGGCCCACGTGGTTCAATGAATACTGGGCACCCAGTGCCAGCACGTGTTTCTTCCCAAAAGGGTAACGGGCCAGGCTGTATAACGAGAATTCTTCTTCCGAGTAATTTTGAAGGAATAACCTTGGATGGTAGGGGCGGTTTATCAGGTAAGGCCCCATTTCCGCGTGTTCTTCTTTACTATATTCAAAAAACTCTATATCCCTTCGTTCAAAATCTTCGGTATACCAGGAAGCCCTGTTCACCCAGTCGAGGTTTCCCAGTTTAGCCTTTTTTTCAAAAGCCAGGGTAAATTGCTTGTGCGAAAGCTGGGCAATATCCATGTAGTGGCCGTAAAAAGGGGAATGATATAGCTGCCCGGGCTTCGATGAACTTATGGAATCAAGGCTATGCCCAAGGATAGGCCTGGATCTTGGTAAATTTCCTTGCAAGGTGGTACCACAATTCGTAAACCTCGCCCAAATATCCCATTCTTTGGGCAAGGAAAACGATAAGTGGGTTTTTACCTGGGGCAAATCATTGTAATCACGAAAATAGGTTTGAGGTGGGACATTTCCAAGGCCATGCCCCAGGTAACCTGCTTCATAATCCAGGGAATCTACTTCTCTCACGGCAAACGCCCTAGGTGTAAAGCCCTTGGTAGAGGTAATGCTCGCGTGACCGTACATTTTCATTTTCCCAAGGTTTTCACCGTGGCTTATAGCAGCACGAAAAGAATTGTACCTTGACATCGCGCTGGCGTGAATTTCCGTTCCCGAGAAGGAATTCCCATCTTTCGTTATCAAATTTACTACCCCCATGATAGCCCCTGGCCCATAGGTGACAGAACCTGGCCCCCGCACGATTTCAATCCTTTCAATATCGGACAATTCCCAGTTCTCTAGTTCCGTTGACGCCCCGTTATGAGATTTTTGGTTCAGGTTTACCCCGTTCACCAGCAGCAAAAACTTGTAATTCCTGTCCACGATAAGCCCCCGTATACCCGGGTGCCCGCCCTCGTAATGATTAATCCATACCGCGCCCGGCACATATGTCTCTATCAGGTCCAGGATATTTCTCGCCGGGGTTATCCGGATCATTTCATGGGTAATGGTCGTTACAGAAGCGGGAGAAAGTTGTTTCCTGAAGCCAACCAGGGAGGCAGAAGTAACCCTGACTTCCATCAATTCTTCCAAGCTTAACTGCAATAAAGCTTCTACATTCACGGAAGTATCGGCAACTTGCTGTGAACGCAGGCTAAAGGAAGCCATGAAAAACAAAGGGCAAATACAAAAGAAAAGCCTTCTCATAAATGCTGATTATTTTAAGCCATAAAACTAACAAAAATGTTAATAAGATAAAACAAGCTGGCCAGCATTTCTATACAGCAAAAAAAATAAGGTTCAGATATCCCGATAAAAATCAAAAAAAAATATAAACTTTGCAGAAACAAACCAACATATCATGTCTACACAATTTCAGAAAGTAAAACGGGTGACCACCCATATCCTTCACGAGATGAAGCTCAAGAACGAAAAGATATCCATGCTCACGGCTTATGATTACAGCATGTCCCGGATTATTGACAAGGCCGGGATTGACGTAATTTTGGTTGGCGACTCGGCCTCGAACGTGATGGCAGGCCACGAGACGACCCTGCCCATCGCGCTGGAACAGATGATTTATCATGCCGCGTCGGTGGTAAGGGGCGTGGAGCGGGCCATGGTAGTGGTCGACCTTCCTTTTGGCTCGTACCAGGGCAACTCGAAAGAAGCCTTATCGTCAGCTATCCGGATAATGAAAGAAACAGCTGCTCATGCTATTAAATTAGAAGGGGGCGAAGAAATAAAAGAATCCATCTCGCGTATCCTGAGTGCCGGCATTCCCGTGATGGGACACCTGGGGCTTACCCCGCAATCGATATATAAATTCGGGACTTACGTGGTGCGGGCAAAAGAAAAACAAGAAGCCGAAAAACTCATTCAAGATGCCCGCGTGTTGGAAGAAATTGGTTGTTTTGCCGTGGTGCTGGAAAAAGTCCCGGCTAAACTGGCCGCCCAGGTTGCCAGCGAGATAAAAATCCCGGTAATTGGCATCGGGGCCGGCAACGGGGTGGATGGCCAGGTACTGGTAATGCACGATATGCTGGGCATAAATAAAGATTTTTCGCCCCGGTTCTTGCGCCGGTACCATAATCTTTACGAAGAAATTAAAGGTGCCGTGGAAAGTTATGTTGCCGATATTAAAAGCCGAAATTTCCCGAACGAGAAAGAACAGTACTAACCCACCATGGATATTCTTCACGAGGACAACCACCTTATCGCGATCAACAAGAAAATCAGTGATATCGTGCAGGGCGACAAGACCGGCGACGAGTCCATGGACAAGAAGCTAAAGGTATTCTTAAAAAAAAAATACAACAAGCCCGGCAAGGTGTACCTGGGGGTCCCGCACAGGCTGGACCGCCCGGTGAGCGGCGTGGTGCTGTTTGCTAAAACCAGCAAGGCCCTGTCCCGGTTAAACAAGATGTTCCAGGAGAAAAAGATAGAGAAATTTTACTGGGCCATCGTGAAAAACAAGCCCCAACCAGAAAAAGGAAAGCTTGTTCACTATATTTACAGGGACACCAGTAAAAACAAATCTTTCGCCCGTGATAAAGAAACGCCAGGCTCAAAAGAAGCCATTCTCGACTATGCATTGCTAAAAAGCATAGACCGCTACCACTTGCTCGAGATAAAATTGCATACTGGCCGGCACCACCAGATAAGGGCCCAGCTGGCCAAAATCAATTGCCCTATTAAAGGCGATTTAAAATACGGGTTTCCCCGATCGAACAAGAACGGGGGCATCAGCCTGCATGCCAGGGAAATACGCTTTACCCACCCGGTGAGCCGGGAAACCGTGAAAATCGTGGCCCCCTTGCCAGATGATGACTTGTGGGATAAATTTTAGCCTATCTTATGATCTTAAAGCAGGAAACTATTATGCCATTAATGAGCTTGGTCTAAAAACCCTTCGAGTGGTCGAAGGTCCTCGAAGCAGTTACTCATTATCAATTAATTAGCGGATACAGCTTTGTAAAGGAAGTTCTTTGCCTTTAACAAAATCGGTTTTGTTTATCGGGAACGTAAGGCTATCGTTGCGAATTTTAGAAGTTACCTAAACCATCAGGTAATCACATGTTTTGTTAACTGTATCGTTAGAAATTATACAGCCTGTTTAAAATATTGTCAATATAAAAAATGAAAAACGGACCACGCCAATAGAATTTAAATTACCTCGACAAGAATAAATGCCCCAAAAAGACTGTGATAAATGAAAAAAAGCCCGGCCGGGCTTTTTTTAATGCTTTATAATCTCAAAAAGTTTATTGGTAACTTTTTCAAACACTTCGGTTTTAACAGTTCCAATCTTACGGGTTATGATGTTTTTTTCGGCAGTAAACAACCTGTTCGGCCTAATATTGCTGGGCTTGTTCAAGGAGCCTTTTATAAAATCGGAGCTATTAAGGGCAATGGCGTAATTATCTTTAACAAACTGGCTTGTAATCTGGCAAAGGATAATGTCGTCGCCTTTCAAGTCGGCCAGGACCATTGCAGGCCTTTTCTTTGAGGCCGATAAGTCAGAATACGGAAACGGCAAAACAACAATATCGCCTTTTACAAATCTTTCCATGCCTCGTCTTCTTCTGGTAACATCCAGTCTTTGGCCAACACTTTCTCACTGGCAAAATGGGTCAGGACTTTATCGTTTTCCGGCATTTGCTTTGTCTCTTTTTTTAAAACCTCTGTCAACCTCAGTTTTTCTTTATAAGGCAACTGTTTTACAAGGTCAACAACCTGGTTAAAATTAAGCGGTAAGTTTATGTTTAAATTTGCTGTTTCCATAATTATACATTTTAAGAACCATAAGCCAATCTTGTTTTAGCATCTTTTAAGTAGGCATCAATTAAAGCAAATAAATGACCTTTGTCGGCATCTTTTAAGGTCTCAATATCTATACCGTTGTATAGTCTGCTTGTCGAAAGAGGGCTTTGTTTTATCATTTACGAGATAATCAAGAGTAACGTCAAAAACATCTGCGATTTTTTTTGCCACTTCTACCGAAGGAACAATTTCGTTACGCTCATACTTACCGATAGCCTCGCGAGAAGCTTCGATAGCTTTAGCCAAATCAGATTGCGACCAGCTTTTAGTTTTTCTTAGTTGCGCTATTTTATCACCTATTTTAAGCATGATTAAACCTTATTATGTATGATAATGCATTAATTTTACAAATATAAGGTAAAATAATGTAAAATTAAATAATATAATTGTTTGCGCAAAGAGTATTATTTTGCTCCTATACAAGGTGAAGCATATGGATATAGTTATGATCCTGTTAATTTAACAATAAATGATTATAATATCACTAAAGGATATATGAGTCCAGTCTAAAAAGGTCATAAGGAAAAATAAGGATTTAATCCCATATTAGTTGTTAATAAACCATGGTTGTAACGTGTTGTATTTCGAATGATTAATAATTTACCGACAAGTATTTAAGTCATTGGTAACCAGGTGGTTACATGTTCCTCGTGGAGCATATTAATTTGAATATCAGCGAAATAAAACTTATTTTTGTTTTGAAAGAAAAAAATACATATACCATGTTCAAGGCAAACAACCAACCGGAATTATTCACCTTTGAGAGCGAGCTTAGCAAAAAGCAACGTGAATTGCTGGAGAGTTCAAAGGAGAAGTGGTTTTATCATCTAAGGACTCCCCGAAAAATAACATCCGTTAATTAAGCATATATGTATCATCTC
>CAZKIR010000064.1:0-13242 GCA_964552835.1 uncultured Bacteroidales bacterium | reverse complement strand
GATACTATCGGTACTCACGATACGTTTTACAATGGAATCGGTAAAGGCAGTGAAAAGGGTATCGTTTTGGTATATCCGCGTGAAAACGGAATCCGATAAAGTACGTACCAAGCTATCCGTGTTCACGATACGGTTAAAAAGTGAATCGGTCAGCACATTTCGAAAGTTATCTGTAGATACGATTCTTTGTAAAATGGAATCTGTTAATACATTCTGCAAACTATCCGTGCTAACGATACGTTTAAACAAGGAATCTGTCAACACTTTATTCAGGCTGTCATTATACACGACCCGGTGCAATATGGAGTCAGTCAAAACCTTTTTAAATTCTTCCATTTGTAGCATTCGTGAAAACATCGAATCAGTCATAAGCTTGTTCAAGCTATCAGTGGTTACGATGCGACGAAGGATAGAATCGGCCAAAAGGGTTTTCAGGCTATCATACTTCATCATTTCCCGCACTACCTGTTCTGTCAAATGGTATATGGAATCAACCTGTACCTGGCTAGCTTCAATAACACGGGCCCTAAGGGTATCTTTCAAATCCAGTTTGCCGAAAACAATTACTTCCCCGTTGGCAATCAATTCATGGTTCACCACCAGGCTATTGGTTTTCAAGGAATGGCCGGCTACCCACTGGTTATTGTCCCATACCAGGGTATTGTTCGTAGTTATATCATTTGCCAAGACATTCTTAAGCTCCTCCAGGTTCATATCGGGGTTGGCGGCATAGCCGGCTTTCTCGGCAAATTTCGCGTAAGGGACAGATTGAAAACGCACGGCCCCCATGTAGCGGATGCCTTTCCCGAAATCGATATCCACCTGCATGAAATAAGGCCCCTTGGCCCAGTCGATTTCATTAAACCCGCTAACATTCATGCTCGAGAAAACACTATAGGGTATACCTTCCCCTATCACGACATTAAAATGGCCGAGGGAATTTGTTTCCACGAAATGGGATTCCTTGTAAATCATTTCCCCGTTCATCTCGTCTTTCAGGATGGAGACAATAACTTCTAAATCCTTGTTTTTTACGGGTTTTACGTTATCATCACGGGCCACTGCCTGGTAATTAAAACCCACGGGGCGGTCTTGTGCCATCGTTTTTGTTCCAGGGAAAAATACCGGAATTAACAACAAGGCCAAAATCCCTTTTATCAATGTCTTGGAATGGTTCATATGATTGGTTTTTTTCTATTTCAGTTTCAATAGCTTAAATTGAGAAATGCTCGTGTTGTCACTTTTCTTGATAATATTTATGATATACGTTCCCTCGCTTAGGCCTGAAAGATTCAGGCTAAAATTCTGGCCGGCGTCAAAATAGGTGCACTCCATGGGAGGGAATACAATTTTCCCGTCAGCACTCACCATTTGCAGTGTACATAATTCATATTCCCTATCGCCCCGTACCATGACATGTACAACATCAACCGCGGGGTTAGGGAATACCCGCGTTTTTAAGCTTGCCCATGAATAAGCATTAGATTTTTCAATCAAGATATTATAATATTGCTGAAAACCCTGCGAGAGCATCTTATCATTCTCGAAAGTAGAAGCAGCCAGGCCACCGATGGTATATGAACACCGGATATCTTCGGCCACTATTTCCCCGCCCCCGCTGTTCAGGTCAGAGCGGCTTATTTCTTGGCCCTGGGCGATACATGGCAACAAAACAAACAAAATGGCAATATGTAATTGTTTCTTCATCATGATCCCTCGAATAATTTATCTATCAAATCCTTTATCTCATCAATCACGTTAAAGGTTTTCTTATTAATACTTTTAAGCCAACTACTTTTCTGGAACCGGTAACCAAGGGTAATCTCATGCGATCCCATCGAATTGATAAAACCAGGTTGCGCGGTGATATTCATGAAATAGTTCAGGTAAATATTGTCATCAATAAACCCCCCGATTATTAAACCAACATTGGTGGGCCTTCTCCAGTTAAGCCCGGCGTAAAGGTTATCGTCATATTGACCAAGCACGGTCAAATCATAGGTCCACATGGTGGTTTTTATCTTGCTCATGGTATAATACCCTTTCAATTTCCATTCTTCCTGGATGGGGTAAGTATATTTGGCAAAAAACTGAAATTGCCGGTTCACGGGGTATTGTATACTACCCAAGTTGGCAGGGCGCTTGAATAGATTGTAGACGTTTATCCCGGCGTACAAATCCAGCCAATGATAGGCCGCGCCAAAACTAGAATTAAATTTGTTGGTGGTATTAAACAAGTAATCTTGCCGTAATACCGGATCGTTGAGGTCGTTTGATTTGGCCCTGGAGTAATTGACCGAGGCCCTCATATATTCTGCCGTAAGGCCTAAATACACGAAATGTTCCTGGGCCACTTCCACGTTATAAGAGTAGGACAAGGCCGTGTTAAAATCATTAAAAATACCCACCTTATAATTGGCCACCGACACGCCAAGCCCCGTGCCATATTGCAAGGGCATGTCATAATTAAACCGGATAAACTCGGGCGCACCATCATATCCCAGCCAAAATGTTTTATATGTCATGGATGTATTGATGTCATCATAGAATCCTGACAAAGCAGGCGATAAAGTTGACATGTTAGCAATTTTCGCGTTGCTCTCTATCAAAGACTGAGAAAAAGCCGGGGCAACAGGCAGCGATATAAACAAAAATATAATTCTCCACTTCATCTTATCTCAAAATATTAATGGTTCCTTTACTCGTAATGTCTTTGGCTTTTACCACGTAAAAATATGTTCCTGTTTCCAGGAACTTCCCGTTTTTGTCCTTCCCGTACCAATCGTTCTGGTAATTTTTACATTCAAATTCCAGGTATCCCCATTGGTTGTAGATATATAAATCAACCTTACCGTAGGTAGCCAGGTTGTCAAATTCCAGGCAATCATTTATCCCGTCCATTACCGAGGAGGTCAGGATATTATTGATAGCAATTATTTTCTTGGTGTCGTACACGCCAAGGGAAACTACCTTGGCCGAATCAATCGACAAGCAACCATCATGATCAATGGCCTGCACGAGATAATACCCTTCCTTGTTTACCACGATAGAAGAGGTGGAATCGCCAGTGGACCAGGCATAGGAGACAAAATCCCCCGAGGCCTCGAGAATGGCGGATTGGCCCATGTAAATGGTATCCTTGTCTTGTTCGAGGGAGAGGGGGCTACCGGGGTTTACCGTGATATTTTCCACGGCCGTGTCCCGGCAATGGTTATCATCAATTGCAACCAGCGAGATTTGATAATTGCCGGGGTACAAGTACCGGTGGTAGGGCTCCGTGGTGCCCCCTTCCTGGGTTGAATCGCCATATCGCCAAAAATATGTTGCACCTTCCGTTCCCATGGTGGAAGATTGGTTATCGAACCAAACTGTATCGCCCGGGCATTTAATCTTATTAAAAGTAAAAGATGCCGTGGGCGGTGGGTTGAGCTTTATGGTATTTTCCCTCGTGTTGGTGCAGCCATATTGATTGGTAACTGTTAGGGAAAGGTTATTGGAATTCTCTTGAAACCTATAGGAGAAAGCCGTGTCGTCCTGAAAAGAAGGTTCCACGACATTGTTAATTTTCCAGGTATATGAAGCTTGTTTTGATCCCGGGCGGGATTGATCGCGTACCAGGCTTTCTTGGCCCTGGCAAAGATATTTAACCGAGAAAGCAGCCTCAGGATTCGGGTACACGACTACCTGCCCCGGCTTGTTCATGTTATCTATCGTTGTGCCATCCGTTTTTATAATCCGCACCCTCACCGGGAATGTATCGGCCCGGGGAAAGACATGGTCGATGTTAATGCCCAGGGCATCCCTATATTTGCCGTTGTCCTGCAAGTCCCATTTCAAGGTATCAATCTCCTGGGCGGGAACAGAGGTTGAAACGCTTAACTGGGTCAAGGAACCAAAACAAACGGTATCCGAAATGATTTGAATATTTTGACTTGTTGCCGTAAGATGTGAAAAAACTAAAAATTGGGTTAAAAGAAGCCCGTTTTTAAAAAAATTTATACGCGATTTCATAATTACTTGGACTGTTGTTATTTTATTTTAATGAGGTAAAAGATGAGGAAAAAAAGAAGATTCTCAAAATCTTTTTTACGAATGGCCGAAATGTATGGACGAACATTCATTTTTCATTGACTAAAAATTTCACGGGGACATATTTTAGCTATAATTTCCTGGTGAACGTATGAAAACAAATATGCATTAATTTAATTTTGAAAAAACCAAAAAATATTCTATGTTTGTCTCGTGAATAATCATAAGGCAATGAACATACAAAAAAAATATACAAACTGGTGGTGGCCTAAACAAGTATAGCTTTTACCGTGAAAGGCCAGGAAAATTTATGAAAGCCCGCCAATCACGGCGGGCTTTTTTTGTAAATACAAACAGAAGATGAAAAAAATAAAAGTAAATAAAAACTGGTGGTGGTGGCACTTCATTTACCTGTAAACTGGGTGAAAAAGGGAAGCCTGTATTAAAATACCATGAAAAAAGCGGCCAACCGGGACACCCGGTTAGCCGCTTTTTTTGTATAAAAAAATAAATAATAAACCTAAAAAAAATGAAAAAATGAAAATCCATGTTAACACGAAAAAAATCCTTTCTGACGTGGTAACGCCAGTAGGTATTTACCTGAAAATAAGGGATGTTTTTCCCCATTCGGCGCTACTAGAAGGGGCTGATTACCACGGGGGCAAAAACGCTTTCTCGTACATTTGCATGAAGCCCCTGGCAAGTTTTTCAGTAGCAGAAAAAATCATACGGGAAATCTATCCCGACGGCGAGAAAATTAGCATGCCCGTGGAAGATAAATTATCAGTCCCCAAACGCCTGGCCCATTTCCTAAGCCAGTTCGAGATAACGGAAGCGCCCGATCAGGTGAACATGTACGGCTTATTTGGCTATACCTCCTACGATGCCGTGCAATATTTTGAAGACCTTTCTTTAAGGCATTCGCCCGACGAAAACACCTTGATCCCGGAAATGGTGTACAGTTTCTACAAGTACATCGTGGCCATCAACCATTTTACCAATACCATGTACATTATCGAGAATTTGTTGGAGGGCGAGGAAAGCGGGATAGACAAGATAGATGCCCTGCTGCAAAACCGCAATTTCGCAATTTACCATTTTCATCCAGAGGGAAAAGAAATATCAAACCTCACCGACAAAGACTACATGGATATGGTAAGCAAGGGCAAGGAAAGCTGCCACCGGGGCGACGTGTTCCAGATCGTGCTGTCCCGGCAGTTCTCGCAAGCGTTTACTGGCGACGAGTTCAACGTGTACCGGGCACTCCGCTCCATCAACCCTTCCCCCTATCTTTTTTATTTTGACTATGGTAATTACAAGATATTTGGTTCCTCGCCCGAGAGCCAACTGGAAATATCCCAGGGGGTAGCGTCCATTAACCCGATTGCCGGGACTTTTCGACGCACGGGAGACGATGAAAAAGACCGGGAATTGGCCAAAAAACTAGCCAAGGACCCGAAAGAAAACGCCGAACACGTGATGCTGGTGGACCTGGCCAGAAACGACCTGAGCCGGAACGCGTCCAAGGTACATGTTGATTTTTACCGGGAAATCCATTTCTATTCACACGTGTTGCACATGGTTTCAAAGGTATCGGGCAAGTTGCCTGATGATGCCAATATTATTCAAGTGATGGCCGATTCATTCCCCGCCGGGACACTATCAGGCGCACCAAAATACAAGGCCATGGAACTCATCGACAAGTACGAGAACACCAACCGCGGGTATTATGGAGGTTGCATCGGGAACATAGGGTTTGACGGAAGCTTTAACCAGGCCATCATGATCCGCTCGTTCATGAGCAAGAACAATACCTTGTATTACCAAGCCGGGGCAGGGATCGTGTCCGAATCAAAAGAAAAAAGCGAACTCCAGGAAGTGAACAACAAACTGGAAGCTTTAAAAAATGCTATAATCCAAGCTAAAAACATTTAAGAAATGAAAACCATGAACACGAAAATACTTGTTTTGGATAATTACGACTCGTTCACGTATAACCTGGTGCATTACGTGGAGAAAATCACCGGGAAAAAACCAGACGTGGCCAGGAACGACAAGATAACCCTGGAAGATATTGGAACCTATGACAAGATCATCTTGTCGCCAGGACCAGGAATACCAGATGAAGCAGGGATATCAAAGGAATTAATAAAAACCTACGCCGCGACTAAAAGCATCCTGGGTGTTTGCCTTGGCCACCAGGCCATAGCCGAAGTATTTGGAGGGAGTATTTACAACCTGGACCGGGTGCACCATGGCGTGGCATCCAGGGTAATCCTCACCAACAAGATAGATTACCTCTATAAAAATATCCCCAGGGAATTCATGGGCGGGAGGTACCATTCATGGATGGTATTGAAAAAAGGTTTGCCCAATGAACTCGCCATTACTTCCGAAGACGAAACCGGTGGGATCATGAGCATTAGCCATGTCAGATATAATGTTAAAGGGGTACAATTTCATCCTGAATCAATCCTGACCGACCAGGGCGAACATATCCTGAAAAACTGGATTAAATTTAAAGCCAAATCATTACCTGAATTAGACGATGAATAAAATTAAATGCTATCATGAAAAAGATATTAAACCATTTATTTGAACAAAAACCCCTTTCGAGGGCAGATGCCAAGGAGGTACTGACCAACATGGCCCAGGGAAAATATTCTGATCCCGAGATTGCCGCTTTCCTTACCGTTTATCTCATGCGCAATATCAAGGTTGAAGAACTGTCCGGGTTTCGGGATGCCTTGTTAAAACTATGCATCCCCATAGACTTGTCCGGGTTCGACCCCATGGACCTATGCGGGACGGGGGGCGATGAAAAAAACACTTTTAACATCTCGACCCTGGCCTCTTTCGTGACTGCCGGGGCGGGGGCAAAAGTGGCCAAGCACGGGAATTACAGTGTATCATCCTCGTGTGGATCATCGAACGTCCTGGAACACTTTGGTTACCAGTTTACCGCGGACGAGGACATCCTGAAAAGACAACTGGACAAAGCCGGCATTTGCTTCCTTCACGCACCCTTGTTTAACCCGGCCATGAAAAACGTGGCCCCGGTGCGCAGGGCCTTGCGGCTGAAAACTTTTTTTAACATGCTGGGGCCCATGGTGAACCCCGCTTTCGTGAAAAAACAAATGGTGGGGGTGTTCAGCCTGGAACTGGCCCGCTTGTACGCCTACATTTACCAGCAAACCGACAAGCAATTCGTGATATTGCATAGCCTGGACGGCTACGACGAGATATCCCTGACAGGGCCCTTTAAATTTATCTCGAACGATTCGGAAAAAGTAATTGGACCGGAAGACCTAGGCCTAAAAACCCACGGCCCCGAAGAATTATATGGTGGCGAAACCGTGAAAGAAGCTGCCGGTATTTTCCTGAAAATCCTGGAAGGGAACGGCACCAACGCGCAAAATGACACCGTGGTGGCCAATGCCGCCGTAGCCTTGAAATGTTATTTCCCCGAAAAAACCTTTCACGAGTGCGTGGCCATGGCTCGGTACTCCCTGGAAAGCAAGGGGGCTTTAAAATCTTTTAAATCGCTCGTGGAAGGACAATTTTAATGGTCCTTCTAACAAACTCTGTGAAAACCCAAGATAAAAAAATGGACATATTACAAGAAATCGTGGCCCACAAGCAAAAAGAAGTGGCGAAAAACAAGGAACTATACCCGGTAAAGCTCCTGGAAAAAAGCCTGCATTTCGACGCCTCCCGTGTTTCTTTAAAGGAATACTTGCTTAGGCCGGACAAATCGGGCATC
Organism: uncultured Bacteroidales bacterium; assembly: GCA_964552835.1. Classification (GTDB taxonomy): domain Bacteria; phylum Bacteroidota; class Bacteroidia; order Bacteroidales; family CAYFUP01; genus CAZKIR01. The sequence goes on along the minus strand of CAZKIR010000064.1, from coordinate 5,450 downwards.
ATTGCCGAGTTCAAACGAAAATCCCCTTCCAAGGGCATGATCAACGAATATGCCATGGTAAAAGAAGTGACCACCGGCTACATGCAGGCAGGGGCCTCGGCCTTGTCCATCCTAACCGATAACAAGTATTTTGGCGGAAAAAACGAAGATCTTACAGAAGCCCGGGATTATAACTTCTGCCCTATCTTGCGAAAAGATTTTATCGTGGACGAGTACCAACTGGTCGAGGCCAAATCCATCGGTGCCGACGCTATATTGTTAATCGCCGCCGTGCTTTCTGCCACCGAGGCAAAAACCCTGGCCAAGCAGGCCAAGGAGCTGGGGCTTGAAGTCTTGTTCGAAATCCACGCGGAAGAGGAACTGGGTAAAGTAAACGAGTACCTGGACGTGGTAGGCGTGAACAACCGAAACCTTAAAACCTTCGAGGTAAAGATACAAACCTCACTGGACCTGTCGGAAAAAATACCCGGGGAATTTGTAAAAATTTCTGAAAGCGGAATCCATGATCCGGAAAAAATCAGGCTACTAACAAAATCCGGTTTTCAAGGCTTTTTAATTGGTGAAAATTTCATGAAACATAGCATGCCCGGAAAGGCTTGCCAAGAATTTATCAAACAATTATGAAGGTAAAAGTATGCGGGTTGGCACGGGAAGAAGATATCCGGGCACTCTTTAAATCAGGGATCAACATGACGGGCTTTATCTTTTATCCCAAATCGCCCCGGTATGTAAAACAAGCCTGGAAAAGCACCCTGCTCGAGGAATACCCCGAGGGGATACAAAAAGTAGGGGTGTTCGTGAACGAAAGTATGGAAACCATTCTGAAAAAGGCCAGCGAGTTCAAGCTTGATGCGATCCAGTTACACGGGGACGAAGCACCGGCTTACTGCGAAGAAATAAAAAAAGCAGGCTTACAAATCATAAAAGCTTTCCGTGTAAACGAAACATTTCATTTTCAAGAAGTGGAAAAATACCATGGCCTGGCCGATTTTTTCTTGTTCGACGCTTTTACCAAGCAATACGGTGGCTCGGGCAAAAAATTTAACTGGCGAAAATTGGAAAACTATTCACTGCCCACCCCTTTTTTGCTAAGCGGGGGCATTGGCCCGGGCGATGCCGGTGAAATTGCAGGTATTCAACACCCGGCCTTCGCAGGCATTGACTTGAACAGCCAGTTCGAAACCGCCCCAGGCATGAAAGATACGCGAGGAGTTAAAAAATTTTTAAATACTTTAAAACAACAAGATAATGCAGGATAAAACAAGTTTTCAGGTAAACGAAAAAGGATTTTATGGCCTTTATGGCGGGGCTTACATACCCGAGATGCTATACCCGAACGTGGAAGAACTGCGCCAGAAATACCTGGATATAATGTATAGCGATGCCTTTCAAGAAGAATTTAGGACCTTGTTAACCGATTACGTGGGAAGGCCTTCCCCCTTGTATTATGCCAGCAGGCTATCGGAAAAATACCAAACCCGGATTTTTTTGAAAAGGGAAGATGTAAACCATACCGGGGCCCACAAGATTAACAACACGATAGGCCAAATTATCCTGGCCCGTCACCTGGGCAAAAAGCGGATTATCGCCGAGACAGGGGCGGGGCAACATGGTGTGGCCACGGCCACGGTATGCGCGCTGACCGGTCAAAAATGCATCGTGTACATGGGCGACCTGGACGTGCAGCGACAAGCCCCCAACGTGGCCAAGATGAAAATGCTGGGGGCCGAAGTAGTGCCCGTGCACAGCGGTAACAAAACCTTGAAAGATGCCACGAACGAGGCCATTCGCGACTGGATCAACAACCCTTCTGACACGCATTACATCATTGGCTCGGTAGTGGGGCCCCATCCCTATCCTGACATGGTAACCCGTTTTCAGGCCATTATCAGCGAGGAATTAAAATGGCAGTTAAAAAACAAAACCGGACAAGAAAACCCGGATTATATTATTGCATGCGTGGGCGGGGGAAGCAATGCCGCGGGCATTTTTTATCACTATTTTAAAAGTAAGGAGGTGCAATTAATTGCCGTGGAGGCCTCGGGCAAAGGGGTGGAAACGGGCGAATCGGCCGCGACCATGGTCTTGGGCCGCGAAGGAATTATCCACGGCAGCCGTACCATGCTGATGCAAGACGAAAACGGGCAAATCACCGAACCCTACTCCATCTCGGCCGGGCTTGATTACCCGGGCATCGGACCTATTCATAGCCATTTAAACCAAACGGGGCGGGCGAAATTCTTACACGCCACCGACCAGGAAGCCCTGGACGCGGCCTTCGAACTTACCCGCCTGGAAGGTATTATACCCGCCCTGGAATCGGCCCACGCCATGGCAGCCCTAAAAAAAATGAACTTCCGGCCCGGGGACGTGAGCGTGATAAACCTTTCCGGGCGGGGCGACAAAGACATGGAAACCTACATGCGTTACTTGAAATAACAAATAAAAACCAATCACCCAATGAACCGAATTGATAAACTTTTTAAAGAAAAACAAGAAAATATCTTGTCTATATATTTCACGGCCGGGCACCCCGGGGAAAAAACTGCCCTGGAAATTATCCAATCGCTGGAAAAACACGGGACAGACATGATCGAGATCGGTATGCCGTTTAGCGATCCCCTGGCCGATGGGCCAGTAATACAGGCGAGCAGCCAAAAAGCGTTACAAAATGGGATGAGCATAAAAAAATTATTTGAAGAACTGGAAAGCGTTCGCGAAAAGGTGCAAATTCCCTTGCTGCTGATGGGCTACCTGAACCCCGTGATGCAATACGGCATGGAAAAATTTTGCGAAAAAGCTGCCTCTATCGGCATCGATGGGGTAATCCTGCCCGATTTGCCCTATGACGAGTACTTGGCCCACTACCAAAACATTTTCAAGAAAAACGGGCTGTACAATATTTTCTTGATCACCCCGCGAACTTCCGCGGAAAGGATCAAAATGATCGACAAAACCAGCCAGGGGTTTCTTTACCTCGTTTCCTCGGCTTCCACCACGGGGACAAAAGAAAAAATTATCGAGGCGCAAGAAGAATATTTTCAAAGGATTCGCGCCATGGAATTAAAAAACCCAGGCTTAATTGGTTTTGGGATATCGTCACGCGAAACTTTCCGGAAAGCTTGCCACCATGCTAGTGGGGCCATCATCGGGAGCGCCTTTATCAAGGCATTGGAAAAAAATGGGGACGTGGATACACGGGTAAAAAACTTTGTTCAATCCATAAAAGGGTAAAACCGAATAAAAAATCGTGGGCTCTGCGGGAATCGAACCCGCGACCTCATGCCTGTCAAGCATGCGCTCTAAACCAACTGAGCTAAGACCCCAAATCTATTTTTTTCCCGCGACCTTCCCGACTAAAAAGCCGGGACGCCCTAAACCAACTGAGCCTGTCTGCAGCCAGGCAGGCTAAAGCCCCAAAATTATTTACAAATATAATGAAATTGACAAGAATTCAGAAAATAAATCCACGGCCTAATGGCAAAAAAAAGCGGGGCACTAAGCCCCGCCAGCAAACAGTTGCAAAAAACAACAGAAACAATCAACCGGAAATTTATGGCAATAATGTATTGGTCAGGTTGCCCGTAAAACTATTCCCGGCACTGGTTTCCGTGATGGCATTGATGATGCCTTGGAAATACACGCCATAATCGGCACTGTTATCAATATTGCTATTGGTGATGTTCACTTTAGCACCCTGGTCGCCGCCCACGTTGGCTTGCACATCTTTAAAATTGTCCAGGTCCATCTCGGCACCACCGCCATAAGCGACATCCACGTAATCCAGCAGGTTGCGGGCATCAGAAGTTTCTATCCATAAGCCGCCCCAGTGTATCTGGCCAGGGATATTGGAAGTGGTAAGGGTTATCCGGTTGCTGCTCGTGCCCTCGGCATTCAAATAGCCACTTTCGGCCACCTGAATGAAATGGTCCTCGTCCACGACCACGTGTACACCTGGATCCAGGCTCAAGCCCTGATGCACTTTCACGGTGCCCGTGAGACGGTATTTGGCCGTTCCGTTCAATTGTACCCAGGTGCTTTCCTGGTCAAGGGTACTGCCAAACACTTCCACACCGTCCCAGCCATTGCTGCTAAAAGAGGTACCACTATCGATGTTCCCTGCTTGATCGGCTTCCAGGCCAACGGCATTCAAGGCATTGCCCGAAAAAGTGTTGCCCGAGAAGCTTTCTAGGGAGCCGTAGCAGATATACAGGCCATATCCATTGCCGTTGCTCACGGTACTACTGGTGATGCCCAGTTTACCGCCTTCCATCACGGCCACGTTGGCTTTAAGATCAACAAAATTGGCAAAACCGCCCCAGTTGGAATTCCCGGCGTAAGATACTTCTACATTGGCCATGATATTCCGGGCATCTTTAGATTTTATGTTGATGCCCTTCCAATAAATGTCAGAATTGGCCTTGGCACTGGTAAAGACGATGGTTTCGCCCTCGGATGCATCAGCCACGAAAGTACCGTTTTGTTGAACTTCAATCTTCACGTCCTCGGCCAGATCGAACCAGGCACCGGGATCAACACTAAAATAGGAATCAATTTTCAAATCCCCGCTAATGTAATACCGGGCACTGGAAGCTAATTTTGGCAGGTACACCTGATCCAAACCTGACAAAGAAGAACCATATATTTCAACGGCTATGGGATTACCGAAAAAGGTGGTGGCTTCGTCCAGGCTGCTTGATTCTTCCAGGTTAAGGCCCAAGGCCACCTGCCCGTTGTCCTCGAAATTATTGTTGTCAAAGTCGTTCAACTCGCCGTCCCGGATGTACATTCCATAGGCTTTGCTATGGCTAAGGGTGGTATTTTTCAGGTTCAAGGCGCCATCGTCGCGCAGGCCAATGTTTGCCCCCAGATCCACGAAATCGGCAAAATCCATTTCCGTTCCGCCACCATATTTTATTTCAGAATAATTAATAATGTTCCTGTTATCCGTGGACTGGATATCGATTCCGCCCCAGTAAACCGAGCCGGCCTCGTTCGAACTGGTCATCACGATAGGGTTACCACTCTCCCCTTCGGCAAGCAGCACGCCCCCACCACTTTTAATATTCAAGCGCACGTTTTCATTGGCATGGATCAAGACCCCCGGGTCAATTGTCAATTCAGCATCCACGCTCACATCCCCGGTAAGAAGATAATCCGGCATGTTCGGGTCGTCCACCTGATCGGTCCAGGTAGTGGCCGAGGAAATCGACCCGTAAACCTCTATACTGGCCGCGGTGGCCGTAACAACCACTTCATCGGTTTCTGTACCGTCGCCGTCTGACACTTCTAACTCGACCCCGTATTCCCCAGCCGCATCGGGGGTAAAGGTAGGGGTAGCCGTTTCATCGTCCTCCAGGGAAACTTGGCTCCCACTAGGCTTGTCTGTAAACGACCAGGAATAACTAATGGAACCATCACGGGGATACGAATTGCTCCCGTCAAGCTCG
>CAZKIR010000063.1:0-13277 GCA_964552835.1 uncultured Bacteroidales bacterium | reverse complement strand
ATTTTTACGCTTTTGGCGGCGAATTATCTGGTAGCGCTAGCCTGGAGAAAAAAATGAAACAGGGGTATTGGCTCCGTGCCCACGGGAAATTCAACACGGTAAACATCCATGAATTATTCAGGTCAACCAACAATTTTGGGCAAGAAACCTTGAAGGCCAAAAATATCATGGGATATTTAAATGGAAATGTATATACCCGGGCCATCCTTACCGATCAATTAAAAATAAACATGGAAAGCCTGGGCATGGAAAGCAATTTAACTGTAACCGAAGGTGAACTGATCGACTTCAAACCCTTGGAAAAGCTATCCAAATTTATTGAACTGTCAGAATTACAACACGTGCGGTTCGCGAAACTCTCCAACCAGTTTTACATAAAAGAACAGGTATTGTTTTTTCCGCGGATGAATATCCAGTCATCGGCATTTAACCTGAATGTTTCAGGAAAACACGGCTTCGATAATTATTTCTCGTACAAGGTTAAAGTAGGTTTGTCAGATGTTTTATGGAAAAAAGCTAAAGCCAAAAAACAAGAAAACGAAAAATTCGGGGTTATTGAGGAAGAAGATAAAGATAAAATAAACTTATATTTGTCTATTGAAGGCAATGAAAATAAATATGACATTTCTTATGACCGAAAAGCAGCCAGGGAAGCTTTCAAAAAAAGCATGATAAAAGAAAAACATGAATTAAAATCGGTCTTGAAAGAAGAATTCGGTCTATATGGTGAAGACACGGCCGTACCCGATAAGCCAAAGCTTAGGGATCCCAGGTTTAAGATAGAATTCGAGGGGGAGACACCCGAAAAAGGACTAGAGAAAAATGAACCCGCGGAAAGCGAAGAAGGATTTGATATTATTTGGGAAGAAGATGAAAAACAATAAATCACGAGTATCCTAAAAAAAAATAGCCTACAATGACGGGAATGAGTATTTACTCCAGGCGGCAAAAATGGAAATTCAGCTTTTTTTTATTTGCCGTTTTAATTGGTATCGGCTCAATTATCTATACCAATCAACTGGTAAAAAAGCTGGCCACGGAAGAGCGCAAAAAAGTAGAACTATGGGCAGAAGGCACCCGCCGCCTGGCCACGACCGAAACGGACAGCGAAGAAGATATCTCTTTTATTTTTAAGGTTATCGAGAATAATAGCACGGTGCCGGTCATCCTGGTTGGCAACGAGGGGGAGATAATCACGCACCGGAACCTTGATACAGAAAGGCCTAACGAGGAAGTGTACCTTCAGAAAAAACTAAACCAGATGAAGGAAAAAAACAAGCCCATCGAGGTACACTTATTGAACGAAAATAAAAACTACGTGTATTATAACGATTCGACATTATTAACCCAATTGCAATATTATCCCTTTATCCAGATCAGCATTATCCTGCTCTTCATACTTGTTTCATACTTCGCGTTCAATGCCTCGATGAAAGCCGAGCAAAACCAGGTTTGGGTAGGTATGTCAAAGGAAACCGCCCATCAGTTGGGCACCCCTATTTCTTCACTTATCGGGTGGCTTGAAATCCTGAAAGAAAAACAACTTGACCAACAGCTGATCCATCAGATGGGGGCCGATATCCATCGCCTGGAAAAAATTACCGAACGCTTCTCGAAAATAGGAAGCGGGCCCATACTCGAGAAAAAAAACATTACCAAGGTTATTATCAATTCAGTAAACTACGTGAAAGCCCGTTTTTCTAACAAGATACAATTTGTATTTAACTTCTCGGAAGAAGACGAGATCCTTGTACCCCTGAACATGGCCCTTTTTGAATGGGTAATCGAAAACCTCTGCAAAAATGCCATTGATGCCATGCAGGGACAAGGTAAAATTATCATCTCCTTGCATGATAACATACAAGTTATTTATATTGATATTTCGGACACGGGCAAGGGCATTCCAAAAAACAAGTTTAAAACCATCTTCAGGCCTGGCTATACCACTAAAGACAGGGGTTGGGGCCTGGGCCTCTCCCTCACGAAGAGGATTATCGAAGAGTATCATTCCGGCAAGGTTTTTGTTAATAATTCCGAGCCAAATCTTGGCACCACCTTCCGGCTTGTATTGAAAAAATAGGGGATATTTTTATAAGGCCTTGGGAACACGAGAGGTAAAAATGTTTTACAAAATATTTCTTTTTAAATAAAAGATTAATTTATACTTTTGCACGAATTAAATTGGAGGTGATTTGAAGAATTTGAATGAATACACGATTCAGTTCAAGGGACTAAAAAATGGCACGCACGAGTATAACTTCCAGTTAGATAACGCTTTTTTTAAAAAAATTGACCTAAGCGAGGTTGAAAAGGGAAATGTCTCGGCGATAGTTATTTTAACGAAGAAAAGCCAGTTTTTACAACTGGAAATTGACATTACAGGAGGGGTTTGGGTTACATGTGATCGTTGCCTCGGTGAGTTTGAGATGCCCGTTCATCATGAAAACACGTTTATTGTTAAATTTGATGATGAAAAAGCCGGCGATCAACAATTTGACGAGGAGATTATTTACCTGGAAGAGGAGGAACACGAGATAAAGCTCGCCAGGTATTTATACGAGTCGGTTATATTGAGTTTGCCGTATAAAAAAATACACCCCGACAACGAGAAAGGGGAAAGCACTTGCGACAAGAAAATGTTGGCAAAGCTTGATGAACATGGCAAGAAAAACATGGGAATGGATCCTCGTTGGGAAGCATTGCGGAAATTAAAAAACAATTAAAAGGATAAATTTATGGCACATCCAAAAAGAAAAACATCAAAACAAAGAAAACACAAGAGACGTACCCATTACAAGGCCACACCGCCAACCCTGATGGCATGCCAAAATTGCGGGGCTGCCACCAAATACCATCATGTATGCCCTGAATGCGGGTATTACAGGGGAAAACAAGCCATCGAGAAAGAAGTCGCCGTGTAAACTGAACCCCCGTTACACGGGGACATTTCAAACCAATTAAATATCTTCACATGAAGATTGGCATAGACATGATGGGTGGTGATTTCGCCCCTGAAGCTACCGTGAAAGGGGTTATCCTGGCCCAAGAAGAAACAGGCCCGGAAGCCGAGTTAATCCTTTACGGTGATGAAAAACAAATCGTGAAAGGACTTAAACAAGAAAAAGCCAAGCCATCGCGGTATACTATCGTGGATTGCCCGGATCAAATTTTCATGGGGGAACATCCATCCAAAGCTTTCGCTAAAAAGCCTGGCTCAAGCATTGCTACTGGTTTCCAGGAGCTTAAAAAGAAAACCATTGATGGCTTTTGCAGCGCGGGAAACACGGGGGCCATGCTAGTGGCTTCAATGTATACCGTAAAATCGGTTCCTGGTATTATCCGGCCTAGTATTGCTGCTACCATACCCAAGCCCGATGGGAGTTCTACCATTATCCTCGACGTGGGCATTAACCCGGACGCCAGGCCTGATGTGCTTTACCAATACGGTATACTTGGCTCCTTGTATGCCCGGCATATTTTTCAAATCGAAAAACCCCGTGTTGGATTATTAAACATTGGTGCCGAGGAAGAAAAGGGAAACCTGTTGACCAAAAACACTTTTGACCTGATGAAAGACACGGGTGAATTTAACTTTATCGGTAACATTGAAGGCAATGATTTATTTTCTGACGAAAAAGCAGACGTGGTGGTTTGTGACGGTTTCGTGGGCAACATTATCCTGAAGCAGGCAGAAGGTTTTTACGCGACCTTTAAAAAAAGAAATATCCAGGACGCGTACCTGGAACGGTTTAATTTTGAAAACTATGGCGGCACGCCCATCCTTGGTATTAATTCGAACGTGGTAATTGGCCACGGGGTTTCAAACGCCAACGCTATCAAAGCAATGATTAAACATACCAGGCACGTGGTAGAGGCAAAATTAAGTGATAAAATTAAAGAAGCATTTAACTAATGGATAGAATCAACGCGGCAATTACAGGTATTGAAGCATTTTTGCCAAAAGATATCCTCACCAACGATGAAGTGAGCCAAATGGTCGACACCTCGGACGAGTGGATCATGACCCGCATTGGCATAAAAGAACGTCATATCTTAAAAGATAAGAATAAAGCCACTTCTGACATGGGGGCCGAAGCGGTAAAGAAACTCCTGAAAAAAACAAATACCTCCCCGGATGAAATAGATTTGGTCATCGTGGGGACCATCACGCCCGACATGATATTTCCGGCCACGGCATGCATTATTTGCGATAAAGTAGGGATAAAAAACGCGTTCGCGTATGATTTGAACGCGGCTTGTTCGGGTTTTATTTATTCACTGGTAACGGCCAGCAAATTTGTAGAAAGCGGGCAATATAAAAAGGTAATCGTGATAGGGGCCGATAAAATGACTTCCATCACGGATTATACAGATCGGTCAACTTGCCCACTATTTGGCGACGCGGCCGCGGCCGTTTTACTTGAGCCCGCCAACGAGGAAGTAGGCATCATGGACCACATCCTCCGTATCGATGGGTCGGGCCGTAAGCACTTGCACATGAAAGCAGGGGGTTCCCTTCGGCCAGCCTCGCACGAAACAGTTGACAACCGCTGGCATTACGTGTACCAGGAAGGCCAACCCGTGTTTAAAGCTGCCGTTTCAGAAATGGCAGATGTATCAGTAGAAATCATGAAAAAAAATAACCTGACCTCGAAGGATATTCACTGGTTGGTGCCACATCAGGCCAACATGCGGATTATTGAAGCAACCGCCAGAAGAATGGGGCTGGAAAAAGAAAAGGTCATGATCAATATCGAGAAATATGGCAACACGACTGCCGCTACCATCCCGCTGTGCCTGTGGGAATGGGAACCCCAATTAAGCAAAAACGATATTTTAATACTCTCTGCCTTCGGGGGCGGGTTTACCTGGGGCACCGTGTACCTTAAATGGGCCTACGACGGCAAGAGTAATTCCTAACACCTGAAATTAAAACAAGAAGCAAATGGCTAAAAATAATGAAACCGACCCGAGAACAATCAACTTGATTGCCGCTGGAACAGAAATTCAAGGTGATCTTATTTCTTCTGGCGATATACGTATTGATGGCTCCTTAAAGGGTAACCTATCCACTAAAGGCAAGGTAATAATTGGTGAGACCGGAACGGTTGAAGGCGAGATTGAATGCGCCAACAGCGAAATATCCGGTCACGTGAAAGGAAAAATTCGCGTACAAGATTTGTTATCCCTGAAATCATCCTCGAAAATTCACGGGGATATCTTTGCCAATCAACTGGCAATTGAACCTGGTTCTAAATTTACTGGAAACTGTAACATGACAGGGGATTATGGAACAAAACAAAAACCCGGAAAAGAAGAAAAAACAGATAAATAACTGGGGCAAGTACACCAGCATCGCCTCGCAAATGATCGTCATTATAGTAGCGGGAACGTTTGGCGGGCTAAAACTGGATCAATGGGTAAATATTGATTTCCCGCTTTTTACCCTGATCCTGACCTTGTCTTCTGTTATTTTGGCTATTTACCTGGCAATCAAAGATTTTCTCAAGTCTTAACTGACATTTTATACATAGTGAAAAAAGAAAAGCCCTTTTTACAATTCTTCAAAAGGACGTTTCTGGCAAGTATTTTTTTAACAATACTTGGTTGGGTCCTTTTTGCCGGCCCATTGCAATCGTGGTACTTGCCCATCTTACCTTACCTGCTGGTTTTCTTTTTGTTTATTAGCAACCTTTTTCATGGGCTGCTTATCCGGGCCGGGAAAAAAGACATGATCAAGTTCTCGAACAAGTTCATGATGTACTCGGGGATCAAGCTGTTCATCTACATCACGATCATCCTCTTGTACATTTTCATGAACAGGGAAAATGCCGCTCCCTTTCTCCTTACTTTCCTAGTGTTTTATTTTGTTTTCACTTTTATTGAAGTTTTTTCGGCCACCAGGTATTTTAAACATAGCACATCGGGAAAAAAGAAAAAACCGGGGCGCAAGCCACGAAAAACATAGCCCAGGTATTTACCAAGGCTATCCACGCTTACTATTTTTTTAATAAGCACTAAAAACAATTAAAACTGCTGCCTGTTTAACAATTTTTTACGATTGATATATCAGTTTTATCTTAAATTGGCCAGGCGGCTTATCAGAAATTGATATTTCATGCGTTGTATAATAAGGAAATTATTCCATCGAATCGTTGTATATTTGTTAACGCTTATAAAATAAATTAAATATAGTTTGGGGCACGAAAATATGACTGGCTATTAGTAATTAATTACTGGATTTGCAGTATTTTCCAAAACCCGTGAAAAAAAATTTTTTTATGAAGAAACGGAACAAGATATTAGTATTCGCCTGCATTTTGTCGATTGCGGCATTAATTTTCACTGGTTTTAAAAATTCCAATGATTTTCAATTTACGAAGAACCTGGACATCTTTTTTACCCTTTTCAGGGAGGTAAACCTTTATTACGTGGACGATGTAGACCCGGAAAAGTTAATTAACAAAGGCATAGACGGGATGTTAAAATCCCTGGACCCTTATACCAAATACATTCCTGAATCCGAGCTAAAAGACTTTGAATTTCAAACTACAGGAAAATACGGGGGTATTGGTGCATTAATCCGGAAAACAGAAGATGGCGCCATGATCGCGGAACCTTACAAGGGGTTCCCGGCCGATAAAGCAGGCCTGAAAGCTGGTGATATATTGCTAAAAATTGATGGAACAGAGGTGAACGAAAAATCTTTGAAGGACATAAGCGAATTGCTAAAAGGCATGCCCGGTTCTTCTTTGAAATTAAAGATCAAAAAACCTGTAAGCGAAGACACCAAAGAGATTAAACTGGAACGTGAAATCATCACGATCGGTAACGTGCCTTACCACGGTATGCTTGATAAAGAAATCGGTTATATCCGCTTGAGAGGTTTTACAGACAATGCCGGTGATGAAACTAGGGAAGCTTTGAAAGGCCTAAAAAGCCAAGGGGCAAAAAGTGTGATCCTTGATATTCGGGATAACCCGGGCGGTTTGTTAAACGAAGCCGTGGAAGTGAGCAACGTTTTTGTCCTGAAAAACCAAGAAATTGTTCGCACAAAAGGCAAGATAAACCGTTGGAACAAGCAATACAAAACCGAAAAACAACCTGTTGACACGCTTATGCCCGTGGCCATCCTGGTAAGCAGGGGTTCAGCTTCTGCCTCAGAAATCGTGGCGGGTGCCCTTCAAGACCTGGATCGTGCCGTTGTAATCGGCAAACGGACTTTTGGCAAAGGCCTCGTCCAGACAACGCGCCCCCTGAGCTACAATACCAAGTTAAAAGTTACCACGGCCAAGTACTATATTCCCAGCGGACGTTGCATCCAGGCCCTGGATTATGCCAACCGCAACGAAGACGGGAGCGTGGGGCATGTACCAGATTCCTTGATTCAAAGTTTTAAAACAAAAAACAACCGCACGGTATACGACGGGGGCGGTATCCGGCCTGATATCGATATTGAGAACGGGAAAGTTAGCAACATTACCATTAGCCTTTATAGCAAAGGCCTGATTTTTGATTACGCTACCCGTTTTTACGCAACGGTAAAAGAAATACCGCCCGTGAAACAATTTGAGATAACGGATTCGATCTATTCAGATTTCGTGGAATTCCTGCAAGGAAAAGATTATGATTACCAGACCAATAGTGAAGAAAAACTGGACGAACTGCTTAAAGTGGCCAAGAAAGAAAAATATTACGACAAGGCAAAAGAGGCTTTTGAAGAACTGGAAGTTAAACTGGCCCATGATAAAAACAAAGACTTACGGGTATTTAACGATGAAATAAAAAATTACCTGGAGCAAGAAATAGCAAACCGTTATTATTACCAGGAAGGAGCTATTAAAGCAGCGATTGAAGACGATAAAGAAATTGACACGGCCCTAAAAGTATTACGCGACCTGGAAAAATACCATAGCATTTTGCTTCCCGCGGAAAAGACCGAAACAGAAACGGCCATGAAATAACCTCAACCGCGTGGATCATGCAGCCTTATCCTCCCGCGAAAGGGGGGACGAAAAATACCTCGTCCCCGTTTTTCAACCGCGGGTTACTATCCACGAAGCATTGGTTCACGGTTTTGCTATACTTGTAACCGGCCATCCTTGGATAGAGGGACAATATCTTGTTCTCCAGCGATTTTAAATCGCTATTTCCTTCCAGTTCTTCTTCTCTTTTGTCAACAATTTCTGCCAAAATACCAAAATACTTTATTTTTATCATGGCTTATTTCTATAAATTAACGCTTCGTTATTCCTTCCTTTTTTTCTTTCTGCCCCTCTTACGGCGCTTTTTGACCTTTTTCTTTTTCTTGGTGTAAAACTCACATTCTTCTAAAAAGGCTACAAACAATTCCAGCTCAGACATCCGCTCGTCAAAAGGCAAAGTTATAGTATATAGTATGGCCTGCCGGTATTCATGGGCCCAGTGGGGAGCATTCAGCAATAGCTTTTTAAACCCGGCCATTTCATTACTGGAAAGCCTTTTCTTACCTTCATCTAAACTGGCCAAACCAGTTTTGCGCAACCAGTGCCCCAGGCTTTTTACCCGGCGGGTGGTGAAACATGTAATAATCCTCAAAATTCCCGCGGCATCGGCACAATTCAGCTTTTGCATCCCCCCATTGGTCGCGAAAGAAAACGTTACAACAATATTTTCCCAATCCCGAGATAATTCCTTGTCCATTTTCCGGCGTTTTTTAATATAATCGAAGGGATCCGCGGTACCTGTAAGGATACTCACCACATCCGAGATCGCGAAATACCATTTGTTGGTTTCCGCGTCCTGGGTAATTCTTAGTTGTTTATTGTCGAAAAATTCCTCGTTCATCACCCAAAAATACGCAAAACAGGCATAAATACAATTTTTTTTCAAGAATAACATTATTTCTTTATTTTTGGCTGTAACTTTTTTGTAACCCCCTCGTCAAACGAATGAAAACAAGAACAGGATGACCACGGAGGAGTATAACCAGAGCGTTGATATGTATTCTGACAATATCTACCGCTTTGTCCTTAAAAATTTAAAAAACAAGGATGCGGCCAAGGATATCGTGCAGGAAACATATGAAAAACTATGGGTGAAAGCCTCCACCGTTAATTTCGAGAAAGTAAAGTCGTATTTATTTACCACGGCTTACCACTCGATGATTGACCAGATACGGAAAAATAAGAGAGAGGCCGATTTTGAAGAAGTGAACCCGGTAGAGTACTCGCACAACGGGCAATATTCGGATTTGAACGAGATATTGCACGAGGCCATTCACCAATTGCCCGGCGATCAACGTTCGGTGCTCATGTTGCGGGATTACGAGGGATATAGCTACAAGGAAATTGAAGAAATAACCGGCATGAACGAATCGCAAGTTAAAGTATATATTTATCGTGCCAGGGTGTTCCTTAAAAAATATATCGGCAAGATTGAAGCAGTAATTTAAAAAATAAACATGAATATTAACCGGCATAACTACGAACCGTATTTTATCGACTACCTGGACGGGAGCCTTTCGGAGGAGCTGAAAGCCGAACTGGCCGTGTTTTTGGAAAAAAACCCGGACTTGGTAGAAGAACTCGGTAGTTTGGAAGAAATGGGCATGGAACTAGTTCCCGGGCCCGTGGGTTTCCCGGGCAAATCCCAATTAAAAAAAAGGGAAATGCCAGGTGGGTTTATCGTTCCTGAAATAGACGAGAGATGCATTGCCTGGATGGAAGGGGACATTCCCTTGCAAGAACAACCAGCTTTTCAAAAAGAACTGGCCACGAACAAAAATTTTCAGGAAACACTGGCATTATATAAAAATACCAAGCTAAAGGTTGACAAAAGCATATCTTTTGACGAGAAAACGAAATTGAAAAAAATTAGCCTTTGGACCAGGCACCGCCGGGTATTTTTTACCATGGCATCCGTGGCCGCCTCGTTAAGCTTACTCATATCTGTTTTTATAAATACAAACCGTTCCGTGCAACGTTTCACGGCACCAGAAAGCACGGCAAATGTTGATCAAATAAAACAACAAAACCCGGTGCCCGTGACGCGCGATCCTGGTACCCGTTGGTTAATCAATCAAGAAGATAAAAGAGAAGCCACGCGATCGGCAGCATTTACCAAGAAACAAGAAGAAACAGAAGTTGAAAAGAAAACTGTCACGCCAGAAAGCACAAACATTTCAAAGATACAGCCAAGGCAAACGGCTAGCCTTGGATTTGAAACAAGCAAGGAGGCCCACCCGGTTATCCCTTCGGCCAAAAAACGCCAACCCAAAAGAAAAACCGGGGAAGATTATCTTAGCTTGAATGAATATGCCCTTCGAAAAATCAAGAAAAATATTTTGCAAGAAGAAGGACAAGACAAGATTACCCTTTGGGATATTGCCCAAGCCAGTGTCCGCGGCATATCAAACCTGACAGGGAAAAAAATGGAACTCGAGAAGAAGCCCGGGAAAGAAGGAGAAGTAAAATATTATGCCTTTAATTCCAAGCGGATTTCTGTAATGCTCCCCGCGAAAAATAAATAAACGGCTGTAACAAACCAATAGGCTGGACCGTCACACGGTTAGAATTAGATGTTAAATTTAAACCCATTGAAGATGAAACGATTTGGATGCATATTAAGTATTTTCTTGTTACTTGCCAATATTGGCAATGGCCAAGAAAAAGAAGACAGCCTGCAAACCGCCACAGAGAAAGACTCGATAAATACCCTGCCGGATAGCAGTATTACGGTTTCAGACGTGGGCGATGAAACGACGATCTCTATCAAGGACAAAAACAAAAAACCCGGCAAAGTGGACACCACGTATATTAAAATCGGGAAAAAAGCCATTACCATCATCGAAGATGAAGAAGGAACGAACATTAAGGTCAAAGAAATAGACGGGGCAAAAGAAGAAAAACCCGAATATTTTCTTCATCAAGAAGAAGAGGATGAAGAAGAGAATCATCATTTTGAAAAGAAAAAAAGAAAAAATTTTGAAGGCCATTGGAGCGGTTTTTCCATGGGCCTGAATAATTTCATGGATCGTGACTATTCAATGAATTTGCCCCAGAACGCCGATTTCATGGAGTTGCACACGGGCAAGTCATGGAACGTGAACCTTAATATTATACAGTACGATTTCGGGATTATCCGAGACCACGTGGGCCTGGTGACCGGCTTAGGGTTCGAGTTTAACGATTACAAGTTTGACGGTAACAACAATATTAGAAAAGACAGCCTGGACAATATCGTATCAAAAGCCTATTACACGGACGATGATAAACGCGTGCAACTGGATAAAACCAAACTGTCCACGGTATACCTCACGGTGCCGGCCATTTTAGAGTTCCAGGTACCAACGAGCGACAAAGATCATAAAATCCACTTGTCGGGCGGTATCATCGGGGGCCTTAAAATTGGTTCAAATACTAAAATCGTGTATTACGAGGAAGGTAAAAAAGAAAAAAGGAAGAAAAAAGATGATTTTAATCTCTCCCCTATCCGTTACGGGTTTACTGCCCGAGTGGGCTACCGTTTCCTGAACCTGTACGCGAATTATTACCCCACTCCCTTGTTCGAGGCCGGTACCTCGCCAGAAATTTATCCTTTTGCAGTGGGCCTGACCTTAATACCTTTTAACTAGTTTGCCTAAGAGAAGGGCCATGCCCACTGGAGCAGGCCTTTTGGGGTGGGTATAAAAAACTGTTTCCTTCACTTTTTGTACTGATCGTACCCTCGGGTATTCCTATAAAAGTACGATTTCAAAAAATATTTTCCAGGCAACACCAAAAATCCTGTGAGAATTTCTTACTTTTATACCGTACGGGCAAATCAGGAGACTATTTGGCCCCCTCATCGTTTACCTAGCTTAGAAACAAAAATCCTATGGAAAAGAAGGTGCTGACAAACCAAGAACAAAGAAGGTATCAAAGGCATATTTTATTAAAGGAAATCGGGCACGAGGGGCAAGAAAAATTAAAAAACAGTAAGGCCTTGATCATAGGCGCTGGCGGGCTGGGCGCCCCTGTAATGCAATACCTTTGCGCGGCAGGGGTTGGAAAAATCGGCATTATTGACCACGACATGGTTTCCGAAAGCAACTTGCAACGGCAAGTCTTGTATGGTGACCTGGATATCGGGAAATTAAAATCAATCATATCCAGGCAGCGACTGGAAGCACAAAATTCGCTCGTGAAAATTGAAATCATCAACTTACGTTTTGATCACGAAAACGCGGCCCGCTTTTTACCTAATTACGACCTGGTGATAGACGCCACGGACAATTTCGAGACACGTTATACCATCAATGACGCGTGCATCCAACATAACAAACCTATCGTGTACGGTGCTATTCACGAGTTCGAGGGCCAGGTAAGCGTGTTTAATTACCAGGGTGGGCCCAGCTTGCGGTGCGTGTTCCCGGAAAAGCCAGGCGAGGGGGCTGTTCCCGATCCCAACCGGCAAGGCCTTCTTGGTATTTTGCCGGGCATAATCGGCTCTTTTCAGGCCAACGAGGCCATAAAACTCATTACCGGCATTGGCCAAAGCCTTTCTGGCTATCTTTACACCTATAATATCCTGGATAATTCATCCTACAAGATAAAAATAAAACGAAACGAGGCGAATTTTAAGATATCTAATTAAACCCCGGCCATGTCAAAAGAAACAATTGTTATCGGTGCCGGTTATTCCGGGTTAGCAGCAGCTTGTTACCTGGCCAGGGAAGGGCTTAACGTGCGGGTGGTAGAGAAAAACCCGTTCGCCGGTGGGCGTTCAGGCCTTATTGAAGACAAGGGCTTCCGCTTTGATCTAGGACCAAGCTTTTACTGGATGCCAGATATTTTTGAAAGTTTTTTCAAGGATTTTGGGCACAAGGTATCGGATTTTTATCAATTGAAAAGATTAGACCCGGGTTACCGGGTATATTTTGGCCCGGGCGATTACCTGGATATCCCGGCCAAGCATGAAAAACTTCTCACCACATTCGAGGAAATAGAACCTGGAAGCAGCCAAAAGCTGCAAAAATTTTTACGCGAAGCCCGAAAAAAATACCAGGTAGGCATCTTCAAGTTTGCTTACAAGCCCAGTTTATCGCCATGGGAATTTATCAGCCTGGATATATTCAGCGGATTGTTGCAACTAGATATCCTTCAATCCGTGTCCCGATCCGTGCGAAAATATGTCTCCCACCCTCGTTTGATAAGGATACTAGAATTTCCGGTACTTTTCCTTGGTGCCCTTCCCACGAAAATACCGGCCCTGTATACCCTGATGAATTACGCGGACCTGGAACTTGGCACCTGGTA
>CAZKIR010000062.1:0-13301 GCA_964552835.1 uncultured Bacteroidales bacterium | reverse complement strand
TCGGAAAATGGCGAGGACATATTTGTTCACCGAACGGGTATTACTAATGCAAACGAAATATTACAACCCGAACAGGAAGTAACATTTGATACCAAGCAAGGTGAAAAAGGGTTAATAGCCATTAACGTGAAATCTGAGAATTAAAGTAATTATTCATTTGAAATCATTTAACATTGGAGAGTTGTCCATACCTATTCCTATTATCCAGGGAGGAATGGGTGTTGGAATCTCCTTGTCCGGACTTGCCTCGGCCGTTGCTAACATGGGGGGGATAGGTGTAATATCTACCGTGGGGATTGGTTTGTGCGATAAAGAGCCATTTTCCCGTAATTACAAGAAAAATAATATCCACGCTATCCGCGTGGAAATCCAAAAAGCCAGGGAAAAAACCACTGGTGTGTTGGGTGTAAATATCATGTCTGTAATCACGGACTTTGCCGAAATGGTCAAAACTTGTATTGAAGAAGGGATTGATATTATTTTTTCTGGTGCCGGATTGCCCCTTGATCTCCCAAAATATCTTATAGATGGTGCGAAAACTAAACTCGTACCTATTGTATCCTCCTCCCGGGCGGCATCCATCATATGCAAAAAATGGAAACAAAATTATGATTATTTGCCCGATGCATTGGTTGTAGAAGGCCCCGAGGCCGGTGGCCACCTGGGGTTTAAAAATAGCCAGCTCGAAACCCCTGGAACAAACCTGGAGGACATTGTAAAGGAAGTACTTGACGTTGCCACGGAGATGAAAGAAAACCATGGCAAAGAAATACCGGTGATAGCCGCTGGTGGTATTTATACAGGTGAGGATATTTTACGCGTCCTTAAAAAGGGTGCTTCTGCTGTTCAGCTTGGTACCCGGTTCGTGGCAACGGAAGAATGTGATGCCTCAGATGAGTTTAAACAAGCTTTTATCCACTCAACGGGCGAGGACATTAAAATTATTAAAAGCCCGGTCGGGATGCCAGGAAGGGCTTTTTACAATCAATTTTTGAAAGAGGCGGAGGAAGGAAAGAGAAGGCCAACAAAATGCATGCACCATTGTATAAAATCATGCGACCCGAAAACTACTTTGTATTGTATATCGGAGGCCCTCTTGCAAGCTTCGCGCGGCAACTTGACTGACGGTTTTGTTTTTACCGGGACAAACGGGGCACGTATCAAGGTAATATCAACCGTTAAAAACTTGTTTGCCGATCTTATCGAGGAATATAATCAGGCAAAGAAAAATATAAATAAACTATGGGCAGATCGCGAGAAACCTTTGGAAAAAAGGAAGTAAGAAATAAAAAAGAAAAAAAGAGAAAAGAAAAGGAAAAGAAACGCCTGGCACGGAAGGAAAAAGAAAAATCAGGTGATCTTGATGACATGATCGCCTACGTGGACGAAGAGGGCAATATTACTTCTAAACCCCCTGAGCCCGGGAACAAGAAAGAAACAAAACTGGAAGATATCGAGATTAGTACCCCGAGAAAAGACGATAGCGAGGAAGAAGACCCTGTACACCATGGTAAAGTTATTTTTTTCGATACTTCGAAAGGTTATGGTTTTATCAGGGACAAAGACACGGGCGAAAAAATCTTTACGCACGTTAACCATTTCACGGAAGAGATTGAAGAAGGCCAGTCAGTGGATTACGAGGTGGAAATGGGACAGAAAGGCCCCATCGCTACCCGTGTGAAGCTCACGAAATAATTTTTTTAAGCTAAATTTAGTTGGTTAATCGTTTGACACGCTACCAAGCCTGCTGTTTCTGTCCGTAGCCTTGAATTTCCCAAGGATATTTCCTGAAAGCCAATGCTTCTTGCCTCATTTATTTCCTCCTCGCTAAAATCCCCTTCTGGCCCTATAAGTACCAGGCTACTTTCATTTTGCCTGCATGTATCCTTGAGGTAGGGGAGGTTGGGTTTTTTGCAATGGGCAATGAATTTTTTGTTGTACCCATCACGCTTGATAATTTCCATGAATTTCGTGAAATCATTTATCCCGGGCAGCCATGTTTTCCGGGATTGTTTCATGGCCGCCACGGCTATTCGCTCCAAACGTTCGGGTTTTATCCTTTTTCGCTCGGAATGAAAACACAACAAGGGTGTTATCTCGTCAATGCCAATCTCGGTGGCTTTCTCTACAAACCATTCATACCGATCGATGTTCTTGGTAGGGGCAATGGCCACGTGAAGGGAGTAATTGGCCCTGGGCCCCGTGTCTAGTTTATCTTTTATGGCAAGTAAGCATTTTTTTTGATAAACTTCTTTTAACTCGGCCTTGAAGAGTCCCCCTTTGCCATCTGTTAATTCCACCGCATCACCTTCTGATAATCTTAGTGACTTAACGATATGCCTGGATTCTTCTTCGCCAAGTTCATGATATTTTCCATGAATGGATGGTGTAAAAAATAAATGCATGGATTTTTGTTTTCTTTGCAAAAATAGATAATTGAACAAGAATATGAAGAAAATTGGTTTATTATCAGACACGCACGCTTACTTGAACCAGGGTTTGTTCTCATTTTTTGAAGGTCGGGACGAAATATGGCACGCGGGCGATATCGGAAACATCGAAACCCACGATCGCCTGAGTGCCTTCAAACCATTGAGGGCCGTGCACGGGAACATTGACGGCGCTGAAATCCGGAAAGTCTGCCCCCGGAGGTTGCGGTTTACCATGGAAGGGGTAGATGTTTTCATGGTGCATATTGGTGGTTACCCGGGCAAATATGATAAATCAGTATACCATGAAATAATGAATTCCCCGCCAGGCTTGTTTATCTCGGGACATTCCCATATCCTGAAAGTGATGCCGGACAAGCCGCTTGGCCTGTTGCACGTGAACCCTGGTGCGGCGGGAAAGTATGGTTTGCACCAGGTGGCCACGGCCGTGCGTTTTACCCTGGATAAAGGCCGGGTGAAAGAGCTGGAAGTGTTGGAGATGGAGAAGGTGTAGTAGGGAGTGAGAGGTTTGCCTGAAAAGGCCTTACCGGTTGGGGCAGCCTGCTCGATTGCAAGTAGTGTTCCTTTAATCAATGTCTATATCAAGGTTATCCCTGACAACTCTTGTCCCATCCGTGCTTTCTATTTCAGTTGTTTATCCAATCTTGCTAATTTTTTTTATTAAGGAATGCTATCGGTCATGGTGCTGTCAGCAGGTATTTCCATTTGCAGGGAGTCGAGCGGCACACCAAGGGTATCGGTGGCCCTGTTTAGGCTGTCCAAAGCCGTGCCCAAGGTATCTGAATCCCTTTTCAGGCTGTCTATTCCCTGGATATTTTCTACGCCAAGCGTGTCGGTTGCTTCTTCTTCAATTCTTTCGCCGTAAAGTTTTCTCACTTCTGTCATCCGTTGCATTACTTTCGAGAGTTTCGTGTCGGTGGCCAGGGTATACACGTAGGGTTTTCCCTTTTCGTCGGCTTTTCGTTTCCTGTGCCTTCCTTTTTCCTCGTTCACTAGCGTGTTAAAGGTTTCATTGCTTGAATAAACGCTCATCACGCCCCTGAAATAGGAAAACATGTACCAGTGCCGGTCATCGGCTTTCAAATAGATATGCAGGTAATCCCCACTGCGCTTGGGAATAATTTCAAAATAGCCGTCAAATACCCTGTTTACTTGATGTTCGCCCAGGTTTCCCAGGCCTATTTGCCCAAGCGAGACAAAACTGCCGGTGGCCTGGTTCCAGTTCAGGTTCAGGTCATAAAATACCATGGTTTTATTAAGCACGTCAGGTATTTTCTTGAATTTCTTGTACATGTTCAGTTCGTTTTGTAGCACTTTTGCCGTGTCCCTACCGGTATATTCCTGGATTTTTTTCGTGAAACCCGTGCGGCTGGTATTTAGTGTTTTTATCCCAGGCAGGCTGTCCAGTTCATAGGCCATCAGTGCCAGGGCTTCCTCGTGAAAATGAAAACCCAGTCCCACCATGAGGTCCAGGCGGGCGGAATGGTTTTTCATGTCAATGTTAATGCTGCCCGAGTAATTATCTTTTACTTGCCAGAAGTCAACTGGTATTTCGAGGATCCCCTCGGCGTTATAGAAACAAAAATCTTTTTGTAAGCTAATTAAATTGCCCGGCAGATCGGGGTTTATTATTTTTTCACGCGTGCTTAAGACATATCTCCTTGAATTATCATCAAATCGTAATGCCCCTTTTGCATTTATCATCGCGCGATCGTTCCATTTTATCCTACGGCCCAAGAAAGTGGTGTACACGTGCAAGCTATCGCCGGCTAAAAACGGGGCCGTGAATAATTCATTGTTGTTCAGGTCAACGGGTTTTTCTGGAACGGGGATTATCACGTTTCGCGGGTTAATTTTTGCTTCAAATTTTAGCCAACGGTAAGTACTGTCGCATTGGTGCTCGAGGCGAGCGCCCCCCTTGAAATACATGTTTCTCTCGTCCGCGTTCATGGTCACTTCGCCTTGGAACGCGAAGGCCGGGCTAAGGTAAAACCCATCAGGCGCCGTGATATTGCCCCTGGCCATGGTTTCAATGGTATCGTTCACCCATATCTTGTCAAAATGGATGGGGTATGTCATGCCATTTTTGTCCGTGTATTTATAGTTGGCTGAACCCTTGTAATTATACTTGCCCAATACCTTGATGCTCCCGTTTTTAAGGTTGTAGTACCTGGAGTTCCTGTTGGCCAGTACCTCGGCCTTTTCAAGTTTCACCATGTTGGCATCCCGTTGCACGGTTACTTGTCCTTCCTTCGGGTACACGAGGGCATCCGCTACTTTTATGTGATGTACCTGGTCGGCTTGCAGTTCTTTTTTTCGTAAATCATAGCGGGCGGTACGGGAATAAAATTCCAAGCTATCTTGCAAGGGGTGTACCGAAACAAAGTGGCTCCCCACGGGATGCCCGGCCTTTTTCTCGATGGGCACGGTTTTAAACTCGCCCCTTTCGTACACGTGCACGAGGTGTTCGGAACTCATTCGAAGCAAATCATTGTCCATTTCCCAGACAAATTTATTGATAAAGCCTATGTACTGGTTTGCCGGGAATTCTACTTTGGAAGCTTCCTCGTTGGCCGTGAAACCGGCTTTTCTCGTGTCATAATTAACCTTCGCGTCAATATTAAAAATGGTAAACAGTATGGTATCGCCGGTTTCCTCGCGCAAGATAAAATCGGATTGTCCGGCGTTGAACGTTCGCGCGCTGTACTCTATTTCGGGTGAAGAAAGGGTCGCGTTGTCTACCCGCATACGCCCGGCGCCTTTCAGGCCACTGGGTTTTAATGTCAATTCCCCTTGCAGGCTCGTGCGGTCGTCTATCATCCTGAAGGGTTCTTTGGTTTGTTTCGTGAACAGGTAATCTTCATATGGAAGCCACCGCACGAAATTGTTTTTCCCGTGTACCTCGGGGTATTGTATGCCCCCTTTTTTTTCTTCGATAAAAAAACGCGTGGCCTGGGCATGTGCCGAGTCGGGAAAAAAGTCGAAGGCCGGCGATTCAGTGCTGGAGGTCAGGTAATTCATCTTGCCGTTGCCTTTCAAACCCTTGTTGCTTAGGATAATGTTGTTATAAAACATTCCCTTTCCCTTGTACAGGGCCATGCCATCGGCCCCGGTAAGGGTAGAAAAACCGAGGGAGTAATCCGGCATCAAGCGTATTTTTTCCTCGAAAGGGGGAAATATATTGTCTGAAACGAACAAGCCGTCAAATTTCATAGACTTGGTATCAAAATTGTCCAGGCTGTCTATCTCGTAAGGATATATCTCGAAATAAAAATTTTCGGCCTTGTAAAGGTCATTGTAAATGGAAGATTTCTCGTAATACACGTATGATTTGGTAAGGCTCTTAAAAATCGGGTACCGTGGCAAACTGTGCATGCCCGATTTGTTACGCGGGGCATCAATAATCAATTCGCCCGAGTGGTCCTGGATGTTACTGCCCACGTCTGCCAATACCGGGTTGTTATAAAAATCACGCTCCCCGGTTTTTGCCCTCATTTGCAATGAATCAATGTTGTCCAATCCAATTTTAAAACTATCGTAGTTAAAATCAAATTTTTTTCCGAAGAAGGTAAAAAGGCCGGCGTTTACCACCCCGCTAAATACGAAATCCCGGTTTTTTTTCATTGTTATTTGTTTGCCATAGGGATAAATGGCCACGTTTTGTGAATCGGATAAGAATATTTCTTCTACCCCGTTGATTTTCATATCATAATCACGCAAGTTTAGCACGGCATTCGGAAGGGGCGACTGGGTGACCGAGTTAATATTGATAACGTCATAATCCCGCTGTCCGTAACGGGATTGCAAATAAGTATACAACTTGTTGTTCACTTTTACCTGATCGGTTTCTGGATCGTAAAAAACAAACCCTCCTATCGTGAGGCGCATGAGTTGATGGCGTGTCTGGTAAATTGGCTTGTTAATATAGTGGGCATAGCTTTCCACGTCAAAAGTTTTCCCTGTTTCGCGTGCATGTTTTTTTACCAGGGTCAGGGGGTGCACCTCGTCCATCAATTGCAAGCGGTTAAAATCGTACAAGTTGTAATAATTAAATGATTCAAAACTCGCGTTCCCGATGGCGGTGGATTGCATCATGGTAAATAACATCCGGGGCTCGGTAATGATCCACGAAAGTTGCTCAAAATCCATGAATACCTTGTGGTAAGAATTATAATACTTGGAACTCGACAAGAAATTGTCGTTTCGTATCAAGGATACTTCTTTTCGTTTGGTAAAGTAAGTAAAATTTAAATCGGGGTGATAAATGGAATCTTGTCCTAATTTTATATTGATCTCGGTTTCCCTGGAAAAAATCCGCTCTGGGTTAAAAACGATAAACTTAGAGCTAATCGACATCAGGAGGGTATCTTGGTTGTAAAAATACAAGTTTACCTCTTTTTTCTTGTCCCTGGAGGTACCGATAATATCCGCGCCTTGAAATAAAAACCCCCCGTCGTAATCAATGCCCGGGTACAAATCCTTCATGTAAAAGTTGGCCTTGTAGGTGTTAAATGCCGGGTAATCAGCATTAGAAGGTTTTTTGATCAAGGTAACCTTGTCCTCGAGCCTGCCTAACAAAGGTTCGTTAAAATAATAAAGGTTGGTGAGCAAGGCCGAATCCGCCACGTAATCGGCTTTTTTCATCTGGATGGTATAGGTTTTAAGGGCAATAAATACCGAATCGGCCGGGTAGCCGGCCCGTTCGTATGTTACTTTGCCCCCCGTGCCCCTCCATTTGCCTTGCAAGGGGTAATATTTGCCCCTGGTGTTAAATAGTTTTATGCTGTCGCGTTTGGCGTAGCACACCAGGGTATTATTGCCTGTTTTCAGGACAGGCTCGCCATCGTAGAGGATTTGATAATCTTCACGCTCTATTTTCCAACGGTTCGCGTACGATTCATAAAGAAATTGGTTGTCTAGTAACTTTATGGTGAAATCGAGGTATTGCCGGATTTGTCCTAATCGTGTTTTATCTTGGAAAAGAAGCTTGTAAAACACGAGTTGCCATTGGTTATAGAAACTGCCGGGCTTTATGGAATCTTTTTTAAGTTTTAAAATAATAGTAAAATAATCTTTAAAATGGGGTGCCGGGCTGGCTTTTATATCCAATAAGCGGTTAGAAATATGGATGATGGCCTGGCGGTTAGTGTCGGTCATGGCCCGAGAGTAATATAGGTTTTTATATCCCTGTAAAAAAAGCTCTTCTTCTTCTGTTGGGCTTTTGCCCAGTATAAATTGATCAAGCTGTTCGCTGTACATGGCCGAATCGCTCACGAATTCTTTTAAGCGCTGCCCGGTGGCCTTGGTGGTCATCCCGAAAACAAGAAGGGCAAGCAAGAAAAAAAATATTCTTAAAAAAAAGCTTTCGCGTGGTTTATTGCTCGATTTTCCCATCTAAAAACAAATACAGTTTATTTATTGGCCCATTTCTTTTTCAGGCTAGAAATTTAGTTTTTTTTTGAGGAATTTGACCATGATCCAGTTATTTTTTTCATTCATTTCCTCAAATAAAAATCCGTGTTCCATTGCTTTTTCTTTTACCACGGGCAGATCGTCTCTATAAAACCCGCTAGTGATGAGTTGACCGCCAGGTTTGCAACATTTCGCGTAATAGGGTAAATCGTGCAGGATAATATTGCAGTTAATATTGGCGATGATGACATCAAATGTTTCATGGACCCCCGTGATATCTGTTTGGATTACTTCTGTTTCAAGCTTGATTTTTTCCAATAAGCCAGCGTTTTGCAAAGTATCTTCCATGGTTTCTCTGTTAAAATCCTTTTTCAGGATATAACCGGAAAGCCTGTTCTCTCGTTCTTCAAAGCTGTTGCAGCCTAATTCGCCCAATATCCCGGTTAACCATTCTTTTACCCACTCGGGTTCCTGCTTTTCAAAGTCCAGGTGTATGGCCAGGTAAATATTATGCATCTTTTTAAAAAAATGCCCCTTGATAGGGTCAAGGGGCAGGATAAATCATTTTTGTTGATTGTTTAGCTTAAAAAGCAGTGATAATTCCCAAGAAATCTTCGGCTTTCAGGGAAGCGCCACCGATAAGGCCACCGTCAACATCGGGGTTGCTGAACAATTCTTTCGCGTTTGAAGGTTTGCAGCTCCCGCCGTACAAGATGGTCATATCATCGGCTACCGGTTGGCCATATTTTCCGGCCACGTGCTCCCGTATCATCCCGTGCATTTCCTGTGCTTGTTCGGGCGAGGCGGTTTTGCCGGTGCCAATGGCCCACACGGGTTCGTAAGCGATGATAATTTTCTTGAAATCCGCTTCTGGTAAATCAAACAAACCATTGGTAAGTTGGTTTTTCACCACGTCAAAATGATTGTTGGCTTCCCTTTCATCGAGTGATTCGCCGCAGCAGAAAATAGGGATAAGCCCGTTTTCAAGGGCCAGTTTTGTTTT
Source organism: uncultured Bacteroidales bacterium (assembly GCA_964552835.1). Lineage (GTDB taxonomy): Bacteria > Bacteroidota > Bacteroidia > Bacteroidales > CAYFUP01 > CAZKIR01. The sequence goes on along the minus strand of CAZKIR010000062.1, from coordinate 4,436 downwards.
CTTGTTCAGGGTTTCGTCCCCTTCTTGGTAGTAACTCCTTCTTTCAGAATGTCCGATAAGGGTATAGCCGGCACCGGTTGATTGAATCATCTCGGCTGACACTTCCCCGGTATAGGCACCCTTGGGCTCGGCCGCGCAGTTTTGGGCTGAAACGCCTATCTTGTTCGTGTCAACAGCTTTTACTACCTCGGTAAGGTGGATAAATGGTGGGGCCAGGATAATGCCCACCTTGCCCGTGTCGTTCCCGGCCACGAGTTGGTTAATTTCTTTTGCCAGTTCAACACCTTCTTGCAAGGTTTTATTCATTTTCCAGTTACCAGCTACAATCTGTTTTCTCATTTTTGCTTGTGTTTATAGATTAATAAATTGATTCCGTGGTTATTCGGATAATTAAAAAACGAGGCGTGAAAGTAAAACTATTTTCCCGTAAAGGCAAAAAACGTGTATGATCTTTTCGTTAACGCCGCGTTTTTTTTGTTTTTTGACCCTAAACCCTTATGCATGAACGCATCGGGTTAAATGCGGGTTTGGTATAGCCATAGCATGTATTTCTTGTAAATCCTGAACAACATCACGAACAAGAAAAATGCCAGCACGTAGCCGAATACCAATAGGCTTTCTTTTCGGTTCCTTAGCTTATTTAATTGGTAAGCCAGGGGCTGTTCCCCAAGTTCTTCTACCGATGGGATATCCTGATAGTGCCACTTCCCGATGATGGTACCTTCCTTGATCAAAACCAGGCCGGGGTTTGCCCGGACTATTGTTTTCAAGGTTATCTCGTCAGTATTGTAAAAGGGGAAATTGATTTCCGTTTCCTGGACGAATTGGGATATTTCATCTTGTAAAGAGGCGGTTAAACCGATAAAACGATATCCCTGGTGTTTGCTGTACGTGGCCAGCTCGATAATTTTTTCCATGTTTTCCTGGCTGGCTTCTTCCAAATCATACCCCACGAGCAAGAAATTATAGCCTTCATCTTGTAATACTTCCCCGGTAATGTTCTTGGCCGTGCGCGGTGATTCTATCGAAAAATCATGAATGGGGGGCACGTAACCTTCTTTCACCCTGATGGTTTCCGTTTCTACCCATGTCCAGGTTGAATCAGGGAGGTTCTCAACAGAAAATTCTTTTATTTCCCCGTTTTTCTCGTATTTCAGGATGATTTTATATTCTGCTTGTGGCGCGTCTTCCGGTATTTCCATTTTCTCGGGGATGAAAGTGCCCACGCTATATGGCCTGAAATCAATCATGGGCAAGTGGCTGAGGCAATAAGCAGAAAACGAGATGCTGGCAATGGCAAAAATGAGTACGATGCCCCATTCGATCAATGGTTTATACGTCCGCTCGTATTCTTCGCGCTGGAAAAAGATTAGCAGGACAAAAACCATGATGATAAGGTTTTTATAAAATGTTTCCCAGTTGGTCAGGATGATCGCGTCGCCAAAGCAACCGCAATCTGAAACCGGGTTATAAATGGCCAGGATAAAGGTGAGAAGGGTAAAAAAGGACATGAAAACAAGCAAGGCCCAGGAGGCGATACGCATCCGGATGCCCAACACCAGGGCTATGCCCAGGACAAGTTCGACGGTGCTTAACAAGACAGCCAATGGCAGGGCGGTAGGTTCGAGAAAAGATAGGTGAAAAGCGTCAAAATAATCAATAAATTTATAGGTTGATCCCAAGGGGTCAACTGCTTTCACGAAGCCCGAGAAAACAAAAACAAAACCGACCAGTATCCTGCTTATAAATCGTACGTATTTCATGGTTTGTATAATTTATTATTACCTCTAACATCAAATTTCCCGGAAGGAAAATTCAAGATTTCAAATATACAAAGAAATTGAAAAATTGTTTTTTAATATCGTCCATGTTTGTGATATTATGTAAAAATCCAGGAAATTTTGGAGAATGGAGAAAGGAATTCTTAAGCAAGAAGGATATATTTGCCCAAAAATGATACACGCGAAAAATAGTATTACACGTGAAATCCATATATGATGCATTCCATGACAAGTAAAAATATTCAAACGAGAAACAATCGGTTTATTGACAAGAAAGGCCGTGAGGTCTTGTTGCAGGGGATAAACCTGGCCGGGAGCTTGAAAGTCCCTTTTTCGCCCCGGGTGCCCAGCCATGTAAAGGAAAAATTTTTCTCGAAACAAGTGTCATTTATCGGCCGTCCCTTTCCGCTGGAAGAGGACGAGGTTCATTTTCAACGGCTCAAGGAGTGGGGTTTTCGGTTCCTCCGTTTATTGGTTACCTGGTAAGCGGTTGAACACGGTGCCCCGGGTATTTATGATGAAGCTTATATCGAGTATATTTACCAGATAGCGAAGAAAGCCGGCGAATTTGGTTTTGACCTTTTTATCGATCCCCACCAGGATGTTTGGTAGCGCTTTACCGGCGGCGATGGCGCCCCCTTGTGGACGTTGGAATTGGCTGGTTTCGAACCGTCCAATTTTCATGAATCCCTGGCGGCCATGGTGCATAACTTACACGGTGATCCCTTTCCACGGATGATATGGCCGGCAAATTACAGCAAGTTAGCCTGTGCCACCATGTTTACACTTTTTTGGGCCGGACAGGATTTTGCCCCTGAAGTGAAAATTGATGGCCAATATTTTAGTGATTTCTTGCAAGAGCATTACATCCAGGCCATGGGCAAGATCGCAGAGCGGTTAAAAGATTTGCCCAACGTGATAGGTTTTGATACGATGAACGAACCTTCTGCCGGTTTTATTGGTGTGGAAGACCTGGGCAGCGATCCCGTTTTTTACAAGATGGGGCCATGTTCCACCCCGTTCCAGTCCATGATGTTGGGCGACGGGCTGCCACAAAGCGTGAAAATATTTCATTTTGAAAAAATTTGCTGACGAAATACAAAAACACCATCCGGACTACTTAATTTTCATGGAAACCGTGGTAGAAAACCGTCATTTGCCCCAAACGGGGGAAGATGACCCGCCCCACCTTGTCAATGCCGACCATTGGTATGACGAGTTTACCTTGATTACCAAAACATTGTCTAAAGATAAGGTATACCAACACCGCAAGAAAAAATGGTTGTATTCCCCGTCAAGGGAAACATCACTTCATTGAATTGAAATTATAAACGGACAATCAATATAAGAGGACTAAATGATGAAACCCAAAATCGCCGTTGTTGGTAGTTCCAACATTGATTTTATCATGAAAATGTCCCGTTTGCCCCGGCCCGCTCATTTGACTTGTCTTACCTGCAAAAAATCGATATTTTGGTGGTAAACGAAACCGAGGCTGAATTTCTGTCAGGCTTTTCAGTTTATACCGACAAGGAAATCATTGCCTGCAGGAAAAAATTACAAAATTTGTGCAAGGGTACCGTTATTATCACCCTGGGCAAGCAAGGCTCCTGTGTTTTTCATGAAGGAAGCCATCAGATGATCCCGTCATTTCAGGTGAAAGCGGTAGATGCCACCGCCGCGGGCGATACCTATCGCAGGGCATTGGCCGTGACCCTGGGGGAAGGGCAAAGCATGGAAAGCGCCGTCCAGTTTGCCAGCGCCGCTTCTGCTATTAGTGTAACCCGCTTTGGTGCCCAGCCTTCTCCGCCTTATCGCCGGGAGATAGAAGCTTTTCTCGAGGGATATTAGCTTGTTGTTATAACTGTCTTATAAATAGGCTCGTGTGAAACATGAAACTAAATTTTTATCCCCCAAATGGTTATGTCATCTCTTTGCTCGGTTTTTTTCATATGGGCATCCAGCTCTTCTTTTAGCGCTTGATCCTGTTTCTTCAAGGGCAGGTTTTTCATGTTTTCAAGTAATTGCAATAAGCGTTTTTGGCCAAGCCGTTCACGGTTTTCGTTATTCTGATCGATCAGCCCATCGCTTGTAAGGTAAAGGGTAGTGCCTGATGGCAATTGTAGATCAGTGGCATGAAAAGTTAAAGAGCTGCGTTTGGCTATGGTCCCGCCGATGGATTTTCGGGTCCCTTTTACTTGTTCAATTTTTCCTGTTCGCGTGTCATGGTAAATCAATGGCCTTTTGGCCCCGGCATAGGTAATTTTTCTTTGGTCTTGGCTGGTAATTTCTACCTTTGCCAGGCACACGTCCATCCCGTCGTTGTTCTCGGTTTGGTCTTGTTTCAGGACTTTTTGTACATGGGTATTTAAGCTTTCCAGCATCATGGCCGGGGCAAGCGTGCCTTCCTTAATTATCTCGTTTAACACCCGGTTCCCGATCAAGCTCATGAAAGCCCCCGGTACCCCGTGTCCGGTGCAGTCGATAACCGCCACGTAATAGGTTTTCTTGTCTAACGGGTAGAACCAGTAAAAATCGCCGCTTACCACGTCCTTGGGCCTGAAAAGGATGAAAGATTCAAAATATTCACGGGTATTTTCTTCCAGGGGCAATATCGATTGTTGTATAGTTTTGGCATAATGGATAGCACTGTTG
>CAZKIR010000061.1:6348-13314 GCA_964552835.1 uncultured Bacteroidales bacterium | reverse complement strand
GTCATGGTTTTTCCTTTTTTGTTTTATTGCCTAACCAAAATATATACAATGCCCCGGCCATCAGCATGAAGATGCCAGTATATACCACGGGCAACCAAGGGTCGCGAATGGCCTCTAGCACACTGGTTGGTGAATGCTTGCCCATTTCCTGGTTGTAGCTTAGCTGGTAAATTTTCCACGGGCCGATGTCCACGGGTTGGTTAACTTTTACCACGGCATGCCGGGCTGAGTCAATCCTTGAAAAATACGTGATATCTGAACGAAATTCCTTGGGTTCGGATAAAGTCATGGCCAGGGTATGTAAACTGGACACGCGGGTAAAAACCGGGTGAAATACTTTGTTCCCCGGGCTTACCCAACCCAAAACAGGTCCCTTCAAGCGGGTTTCGTGGCTAATTTCTACATGGGCAGCCGGCACGGCGTGCACTTTCCCGGGTGCCGGTGAGAAAAACCCGGCGCTATCGGGAATGGCTTCCGGGTAAAACCGGTTTACCCGTATCCTGTATTCACCAATAGTATAATTTTCCTGGCCATCTTCTATCATTACCGGGTTATTGTCCAGGCCCTTGTCCATTTCCTTTTTTTTCAAGTTTATCAAGGCCAACTTTGGATTGTATTCTTTGATATGAAAATCGTTTAGCCGGATGGCAAAAGGCAATTGTACTTTCTCGCCCTGGCCGGTATGCCCGGTCCGGCTCATGGTACCTTCCCTGATTTCCATGCTTACCCGTTGCATATCGCCCGAGCCCAGGCTTCCCGAAAGGATGATGAGCCATAAACCAAAATGGTTCAGGATAAATCCGATGTTCTTGCCTTTAAAAGATTTTGCCCTTTTCAGGATAGTTAATCCCAGGCTGGTCATTAAAAACAAGGCCGACAAGAAAAAAGGCCAGCTTTGTTTCACGTGGGTAAGGCCCAGTTTGGAAAAAACACTGCCCGTGCCATGCTGTGGCACCAAACCTAAGATTAGGACAAGGAAAGCGAACAAGCCGATGGACGAGATGGCCGCGGGCACACTGGCCAGCCATTTTTTTATCCTGCTTTTACGATAAACGAAATGGAAAAAAATAACTATAGTGGTGAAGATAATGCCAATTTGGATATTCAGGGGCCACGAGAAAATCAATTTGAAATTCACGGGGGCAACCAGTTCCAGCAAGAAACCGATGAGCAAAAGGAACAGGCTTATGTAAAAACCTTCCCTGTAGCTCCAGGGAAAAATCCATGTATTTCTCTTTTTACCTGTATTTTCCATATCCAATTATTAACCCCGTATTTAATGGCATTTTCATAGAATAACCCCATCAAATAAAGTAGGGTATTTATCAGAACGGTTTTATCCTGATAAAGCAGCATAAAAAAAGCGAAAATAAAGGAAATTTATGTAAAAACCTACTACCAAGAATACATGTTCATTTTGTTATCAGATTAATATATTGTTATTCAGTGCTTTATGCTTATATAAACAATAATTTGCCGTTTTATATTGATATCCTGAGAAATTTTTTTTAAATATTTATTGCTGAATTAATTTGTATTTATAAATAAATTTTTATTTTTGACTGTATGTTATAAATAAATAAAACCTAAAAAAATGAAAAGATTAAGTGTATTTTTAACCGGACTTGCATTATTCTGCTTTATTGCCTTTTCTTCATGCAAAAGTAAAACCCAACAAGCTGAAGAACCTGTAGAAGAGGTTGAAGAGGTTGTAGAAGAAGCTTCTGCAGAAGTTGAAGAAGTAGCAGAAGAAGCTGATTCAGTTATGGCTGAAGACACCACGGCCGAAGAAGCTGAATAATTCATGATTTTTTATTGGGGTAAGGCTGTCCGTTACCGGGCAGCTTTTTTTTGTTTTTGATACTTAACTAAACTCACGAGCAAGGTAATTTAGAAAGCCGAGACAAAGCCCAACGAGAACCTGCCGTAGGGGTTGTCCGGGTCGGTAAATACTTCCGTGTATTCCGCGCCAAGCCGTACGTTTCGTTTTAATAAATAGCCCAGGTGCAAGGTAGCCGAGTGGTAATCGGCCGCGTCAAAATCAGAATCCACGTAATTGTGCAAGCCCCCCGCGTACCAATCGCTCTTATCGCCTTTTGGGCTAAATATTAGCTTTTCCCGTACATTCTGAAAATAGGCTTCTGTAGCCTTTTGGCCTGATGGGAAAGAAAAAAAGAAATAGCCCCGGCAATTTCTTCAGGGGTGATAAGTTTATCGTGTTCGCTGTTATCAAGCCTTTCCAGGTTGGCCGGGGTGGCTATCATATCGGGCGCGACAAGGCCAACGTTAATCCCCGTGCCTTTGGTCTCTTCATTTAATAGTTCGGCCATTTTTACTACCATGGCCTTGGCAATAGAATACGCGAAAAGGTCTTTATTTCCTCCGTCCACGGCTGGTTTAGCGCTTATCATCACCAATCGGCCCCGGCCATTTTCTTTTAATTTCTTCAAAATGGGCTTGGCCAGGTTAAAAGCCGAGGTAAAATTCAGGGAGATCATCTTGCCCAGGTCTTCGCCAGTGGCCTTGCCCACGTTGCCCATGGCAAATCCCCCTACCAGCAGTACCCCGGCATACAAATCATCCAACTTACCTACCATGGCTTCCATTTCTTGTTCGTTAAGCACGTCACCTTTTACAATAGAAAGGGAAGGGGCGTTCCCGGTATATCTTTCCAGTTCCTCGCGACTGCTTTTTTTCATGGGGTTTACCAGGGCCGTAACAGGATAGCCATCTTCCAGGATTTTTCGGGTAACGGGTTTCCCTAACCCGCCTGAAGCCCCGGTGATTAATACACGTTTCGTTTTATTGTCCATTTTCCTATAGGTTTTATCATACGAACAACCGGCGCGGATAAATGTTGAAAGGGCGTTTTTCTTTTCGAACATTTTATTGTTCATTTGTTTTATAAATAAGGATCGCCTCTTCTTCTAAACGATAGGTAAGATGTTTTACAGAAAAATATTTTTTTCATGGATCGTGTTTTTATTCTTTTTTCTATTGGCCATGGGGCAAGAAAGGGGAAAGGTGCAGCAAATCGAGTTCTCGGGAAACAAAACGATCAAGGACCAACGGTTAGAAAACCAAATGAACACCGTGGATGCTAACTTGCAAGAAAAACTGTTGTTTTGGCAAGATAAGCCCCGTTTTTCACGGACCATCCTGGAGGACGACATGCAACGGTTGCGTTCTTTTTACCAGCGACAAGGTTTCTTGGGCGCATCACTGGATTATTCTATTCAAGATAAGAAAAATAATGGTAAGTTGACCATTATGATAAACATACAAGAAGGCGAGCCGGTTATTGTTCAATCCGTGGAGGCCATGGAACCTGCCGGTGCCAAACAAATAGCCATATACAAGGATGTTATAGGACACTTACCGGTAGAAAAGGGGGACAGGTTCGTTGACAATGCCATTTTTTCAAGCGAAGAAACCCTTGCTAATGCCTATAAAAACAAAGGCTTTCCTTTTGTTAGGATTCAACGCGATATTCAGCTCCATCAAGAAACCAAGAAAGCCAGCATACATTTTAACGTGTTTCCTGGCCAAAAAGCTTACTTTGGGCCCACCACGGTTCAAGGAAATAGCTATATCTCCAAAAAATATATCCGCGACATGTTACAGTATCAGCAAGGAGACGTGTATTCTTCGGAACTAGTATATAAAACCCAGCAAAAGATTTTTTATACTGATATGTTCCGGTACGCGGTTATTTCTACCCGGGAAGACAGCATGACCGATCATCAAGTACCGATGATGATCAAAGTAAAGGAATTGCCCCGTTACAAGATAATAGGAGGGATTGGGTATGGCATTGATGACAGGTTCCGGGTAAAGGGGGAATTTGTTATGCTGAATTTTCTAGGGGGCGCCCGCAAGTTGATCCTGGAAGGCAAGCATTCCTATTTCGTGCCAGTACGGTTTGACATTAAAATAATCCAACCTTACCTTTTTGCCAGTCAGTTCCATTTGATGGAAAACCCTTTTTATTTGCACCAGCGGGAGCGTAGCTATGAGGTAAAACGATTGGGCAACATGTTGACATTACAAAAACAATTTTCCCCGGATTTTACAGGGCATTTTAATTATATTTTTGAAAAAGTAAGCCTGTTGTCCACGACCGGCTCACTTGAAGTCCTTGACGGTTATGACGGATCACATGATAAATCGGGTTTTACAATCGGTGCCCGGTGGAACACGGCAGATGATATTTTTAACCCCTCGGGCGGGGTAAAACTAAACGCTTACACGGCATTGATGGGCATTGGTTTCCGATCCGAATACCATTATCATAAAACAGAATTTGCCCTTGTAAAATACCATCAGTTAGTAAAAGAATGGATCCTTGCCGGAAGGGGAAAGCTTGGCTACATAGTCCCCTTTCGTGGAACGGATACTACCCCTTTGGAAGAACGGTTTTTAGCCGGGGGCGCCAACTCGTTACGTGGATGGGGAAGGCATGAAATAGCCCTGGTAAATAAAGGTGGGCAAGTGGGCGGGAACAGTTTTTTGGAAGCAAACCTTGAACTTCGGTTCCCGATATACAGGATTCTTCACGGGGCTGCTTTTATGGATGCCGGAAATGTTTGGCGTGAAGCTTTTTATTATTCGCTAAATACATTGCGGTATAACCTGGGGGCAGGAATCCGGGTGAATACCCCGGTAGGGCCTATACGGCTTGATTTGGCCAGGCCCGTGTTGGATGCAAAAACATCGTGGCAGTTTTTCTTGTCTATTGGTCACGCTTTTTAATTGTTTAAAAATGAGAAAAATATACAAAATAGGGATGTGTTTTGTTCTTTGCTTGCTGCTGCTTGTATTGTCGGGTGGGATTTTCATGCAAACCCCTGTATTTAAAAGTTGGCTGGCGCGGGTAATATCGACAAAAATGTCTGGACAAATGAACGGTTTCCTTGAAATCGGGGCCATTAAGGGGAATTTTGTCCATTCTATTCAAATCGAGAAACTTACTATAAGTCAAGAAGGCTGCAAACTCTTGCAGCTTGAAGAATTTGGGGTACAATATCGTTCCCTGCGATTGTTGCAAAAAGAAATTTGGATCGACACCTTATGGGTGCAGTCATTGCACCTGCATGCCGTCCAAGGAAGGGACAGCCTATGGAATTTCCAAAAATTGTTTCCCGAAAATGGAAAAGATACGGTGGCAACCGATAGGAACAGTGCCCGGTGGAAAATTATGGCCCCCCGTGTAGTTTTGGAAAACATATCTGCCCGTTTTTCTATACTCGATAGCAATAGCTTGATACCTAGACAGGTCAGGTTTAGCCTGCGTGCCGGCTTGGAATTAGAAGAAAAGGACCTTGCCCTCGCCATGCATCAGTTTACCTTTCAATCCAGGCATCCGGATATACAAGTTAGCGAGTTTAGCGGGGAATTTGGTTACAGCCCTGGGAAAATCGCGTGGCATGGTTTGAAGCTTCGATTTACTGATTCTGATATATCTGGTAACGGTGTGTTATACCTTGAAAATCCAGGGCTGGCCCAGGCAGAAATCCATTTTGATCCCTTGCAATTGAATGAATTTAACCCTTTTCTGAAACGTACCAAGCTATATGGCAGCCCAACCCTTCGGCTACAAGTACACGGGGAAGGGCGGAAAGATATTTCGCTCTTGCTTACGGAAAAAGGGCAGAAGATCGAGATCAGGGCCCAGGTCGATAAATTGGGCAAGGTTCCGGAATACTCGATGGAATTGCTCGTGGATAGCTTGAACGGCGAAAGCTGGACACGTGATAGTAGCCTGGTTTCAAATATCTCTGGAAGGCTTGAGCTGAAAGGTAAAGGGTTTGACTGGAAAAATAACCGTTTGCAGCTGGATGGGAAGTTTAATAATGCCATGAACAATCCTTTTTGGCTAAAGGATTTCCGACTATTTATCACGAAGGATCAAACTAAGCTTGCAGGAAGCGTGAATGGAAATACCTGGTTTGGTTCTCTTGAATCCGATTTTACTTTTCATGACATGTTTTCTTCACCTTTCTATCAAGTAAAGCTTAATCTTGATGGGATTGATTTATCGAAAATCACGGGCCATGACTCATTGGTTTCTAACATACATGCACGGTTAAAGGCACGGGGAAAAGGCCTTGTGCTCAAAACAATGGAAAGTCAATTATCCCTGGGGCTTACACGTTCAAGCTTGCTAAACCGCCCCATTTCAGATTTTCAATCACGGGTAGTTTATAAAAAAGGGCAATACTCCATCCACGGATTTGATGTAAACTCGCCTTTATTCAGGCTAAATTTAAATGGAGGGGGTAATGTTTTTGATAATAACCACTTGCACCTTGGTTTCTCGGCTAAGCAATTACAACCCTTGTTAAACGCCTTAAACATGAAAAACACCAATTTGGCAGGGAAAATCCAGGCTGATATCACGGGTAGTAGGCAAACCCCCGCGATACTTGCCAGCTTTCAATTTGACACGATCCAGTATGAGACTGCACGGGTGGGCAAGGTACAAGGAAATATTATCTATAATAAGAAGATTGCCAAGTCATACAACGGCCAGCTTGATTTGACGACAGCCAAGACGAAAACACAAGGCTTTCAGGTAAATAAAATATCCTCCCGGCTATTCTTTGATGAAAGGATGATAGAAAGCCAGTTGGATATCGTGGTGCACGATTCCTTACAAACCGGATTAGAAGCTGTAATATATCGAAAGGCCAACCCGGAAATCTTGCTCCGCCACCTTGTTTTTTCCTTGCCCCGGGGCAAATGGAAAACACCCCATGATTCAACCCGGATTATCTTGCAGGAAAACCAGTTGACTGTTCAAAATTTCTTGCTTAAAAATAAGCAACAAGAAGTTAGCCTGGATGGAAACTTTTCTTTGAAAGGGGAAGAAGATATCGTGTTAAATATCCACAACATGGATTTGGCCGGGTTGCCATTATACCAATTTATGCCTTATACATTGGGCGGGCAGTTAAATACCAGGCT
>CAZKIR010000061.1:0-6338 GCA_964552835.1 uncultured Bacteroidales bacterium | reverse complement strand
TCGAAGCTCCTGTTTGGGATACCCTGGAGTTAAAAAAAGTACATGTTGAAGCCATTTATGAAGCGGATAGTTTGTCCCTGTTTTCATACATGGAAGACAGTACCGCGAAACTTATTAACCTTTCCACGCGGATTCCAATGCATTTTTCCTTGGCAGATAGCATTTACTTGATGAAAGACCGCGAGGAGCTGAAAGGACGGCTTTCCCTTCAAGGAATAGAACTAAAACGGTATTATCCTTACTTATTTACTTTAGACGGGGATATCGGGGGTTTGCTTGCTTCCGAATTTACCCTTTCTAATAGCCTTAACGATCCGCGGGTTGATGGCCGCCTTTCATTACGAGATGGCAGCCTGAAATTAAACGGGCAAGGAATATATTATCATGACATTAATATAAAAGCTCAACTGGATACCCAAAAAATATCTTTATCTTCTTTTAGCATGCAAGCAGGACAAGGAGTGATGGATATTGACGGGTATCTCGAGATTGACACGAATTTCGTGCCCGGCTACATTCATTTGAACATCAAGGGAGAGGGTTTTACAGCGGTTCGTTCACCCTGGGCCGAGGCCATTATCCGTCCCGATATAATACTGGACGGACCCGTGAAAAACATGAAACTGGATGGCCATGTAACCCTAGAAAAGGGGTACATGGATGCAGATTATTTCATGGCACAAATTAAGGTAAAAACAGATGATCCAAACCCTCCTTTATTAGTCGAGGCCGTGAAAGACACCGCTCGATTGCCTGCCGGCCCAGTACGTGGAAATAAAAAGGGGCAAGCGGGTGTTGTAGATCAGCTCCTTCAAAATACCAGGGGCACCTTTGATGTAAAAATCCCGGGAAATACCTGGATACGGGGCAATGACATGAATGTGGAAATCAAGGGGGACATAAAGGCCGTGGTGCAGGGCGAACAAATAGAGCTTTTTGGGGATTTAGACGTGAACCGTGGTTATTATGAATACTACGGGAAGCGGTTGGATATAAACAAGGGTACCATCACTTTTACCGGGGGCAGCAAGGTGAACCCCCGCTTGAATGTAAGGATAGGGTACCGTTTCCGGGATACGGAAAGGCTCCTTCGTACCTTGAACATTTCCATAAGCGGGACCCTGGAGCAGCCTGACTTCGCCTTCTCGTTGGATGATAAAAGGATCGATGAAAAGACAGCTATTGCCTATTTATTATTTGAAAAACCCCCGGGCATGTTAACCGAACAAGAAAGCTCCGCGGTAAGTAAAAATACCTCGGCTATTGCTAGAAATATAGGGTATAATCAGCTATCTTCCGTCCTGAAGGAATCTTTGCAAACTTCCCTTGATCTAGACGTGGTAGAAATCTCGGGCTCTGAAACCTGGAACGCGGCCCAACTAAAGGTCGGTAAATATGTCACCAAGAACCTTTACCTTAGCTATGAGCAAGATTTTGCCTTTGATAAAGAATCGAACGTACTGGATACCGAAACCATTAACTTGGAGTACCAGGTGTTGCGTTCCCTTTTTATACGCGCCACTAACCAGGAAAGCCGGTCAGGTTTTGATTTGATTTTTAAATACTCGTGGGAGTAAGGATTAAGCTTTTTTATGAATTGTAAAATTTTTAGGGTATCCAAACATTTCCCGTCAAATTAAATTTTGACTTATGACCACTTAATACATGATGTCCACTATACCGAGATTAAGATATTCATCGGCCATACCCGGATGGTTTTGTCGGCCGAGCCCATGCCAATAAATTTATCATCAGGTGAAAAGCCAATGCCGTAATTGCCTTTGGATGGTAAGCGTTGCTCTGCCACGTTTTCCAGGCTTTCTGTTTCAAAAATTTCCATGAAATACGAACGGCTCACACCCGCGAATTGCTTGTCATGGGATACCTCGAGCGAGTAATAATCTTCGTTTCCAATGTGCCTTTCGAGGATAATTTCTCCTGAACTCATGTCTATTTTTCGCAAGTAGCCCTTGTAATCAATTGTGATGGCCTCGTACCGCCCGGTGAATGCCAATCCCATTATCGGGTTGGGCGTGATGTCGAACTCGTGCAGTTTTTTAAGATCAGGTATGTTGTAAACCCGGATATTCCCATCATAACCGCCCACGGCTGCTTCATGTCCCAGTCCTTCCATACGCAAGACGCCCTTGCGGTTGGTTTTTTGCATTACAGATGCCTCTATTTGCTCTTTTGTCAAGTTAAATAAGGCCACTTCTTTCCCTGAACCGGCAATTAGTAATTTTTCATGATCTGGTAACAAGAACATGTGGTCTATGCCATACTTGACTACCTGGTACTCGTTAGTTTTTTCGCCCGTTTTGTAGTTCCAACGGATGATTTTTCCATCTCCCGCGGCCGTTAGGATATCTTCCGTGCCGGGAATGCACTCCAGATCGTTCACGGTAGAGGTGTGACCTTCGAAACTGCCTGTCTTTGACCAGTTTTGAACGTCCCATTTAAAAACTTCACCATTAAAGCCTAAAGAAAACAAATTGCCTGAACATGGTGAAAAAACAACTTTGTTCACGTGGTGTGAATGCCCGTTTAATTCATACTTTTTCATGGCTTGTAAAAGATCAGTTTTTCATTTTTAATAATAACCGAATAATACAAGCTTTTGTTCAGAAAATCAAGTATAAAACAAAAAAATTAATTTTTTTTCTGGCCGTTCATATTTCTTGCCATTATAGCTTTAGCTAAATGGGTTTAAAATGTCGAGTGCAAAGCAGTACATTTAGCTACCTGGCACCCGACACTCCCCGCTCGATAAGCAACGGCATTTTTTATCCAATGGTAATGTTGTTCACGATGCCACGCACCCCCCGGGTATGTAAGGCGGCATCATGTGCCTCGGTTGATTCAAGGTAAGATTGCACGTTTCCCGATAAGGTAACAATCCCTTCGTTCACGCTAACCTCGATTTCCTGTGCTTGCACGTAAGGGTTTAAATCAATCCCGTCGCGCACTTGGTTGGCCAGTATTTCATCATTTATATCACCTGTTTCATTAATGGCCAGGTTATTATTTACCATGTACACGCCAGTTACCGAGCTGGCTATGTCCTCGGCCAGGGTTTTTTCCCAATACGAGTTCACGGTACCGTCTATTCCTACAACCCCGTTGCTCACGGTAATGCTAATGTCTGTCGAGTTTATCCGGTTGTCCCATAAAAACATATTGCGGATATTTGATTCTATGGTAATATCATCTGGTATAATGGAATCTTCAGGAAATTTAATCGAAAGGTAATTATCTACCGTACTTACCCCTTTTACCATGTAAGCATCTTGTTCGGCAGCCCGCATGGCCGAGTTATTCGAGACGATCCCTTCTAATTTTACACTGCTCCCCTTAACTTGTACTTCCACTTCACCAGCACTGATACGGGGATCCCATTTTAACCTGTTTTCTACGTTTTGCTGTATCCTGTTTTCAAATTCTTCCATAATTTTTCCTCCTTTTATTGGTTTTAATGCTTGTTTTGCAAAAGCATTGCCAAATCAGTTGTTATTAGTATAAGCCATTAATAAATAGATATATAGCAAGTGTTGCAATAATAAACAATGTAATATATTACACGGGATGATGGGGAACAATCTCCTCACTTGTAACTGGATTACTCAACTTTTAAACAAGGGTTCCACGATTGACGTGGTGGATTATTCCAGTTTACTGCTCCTTTCCGGTGAATACCGGGTTGCCGAGATTCCAATTGAAGAGGGCCATTGGCTCGCCTGAAAGCATCTTTATTGTCAAACCCCGCGTTATCGAGAATTTTTGATTACTCTTTAACAAGCGGTTAACCACGGTTCAAAAATTTTCTCCGCCACCGGCATTTAATGTACTGGACGGGCTTTAATGTTGACAAAAATCTACCTTTTTATACTGGGTCCATGTTTCATTTCTTCACGCATATTCTGGTGAAAATCATCGATAATTTTTTCATGAAAATACGGGTAAAAAACACGGGCCCTAAGTTTTGAACGGCACTGGTAAAACGATTCATGTACGATACGGGTGTGCCCCTTAGGGGTGGGGACAAAATGCAATCGCTGCATGCCTTGGGATTTTCCGCCTTCCATGTAGCTAAACTCGATGGTTTTATTACAAAAGTCTATGTCAATTACTTCGAAAGCTACGGCCATGTTGTTGATTCCCTTTAATACCCCCACGTTCACGAAAAATACCTGGCCCGTGTCCAATCCATCATAATTATCTTCTGGATAGATGATTTTATCATCATACTTGGACAAGAGCAAACCAAATGAAACTTTTTTGCCGTTCCACGATTTGTTGGGATTTGCCGTGAGGTAATTGCTCCAGACAATGTCAGGCTTTTTTTTCACGAGATACGTTTTTTCGTGGCGGTTATATGCCCCGGGATCATGGTTTTTGTACCAAGACGCGTGCAAATCCGAGAAGAAAATAACATGGTTTTTGATCCTATTCGTGATATATTTTCTTATTTTCCTTTGCGGGATTTGGTACAAGTCAATTTCCACGAGGGTGCCCTGGGCAAATAACATGGGATGTATTAGAAAGAAGACGAGTAATAGCCTGTATCTCATAAAATTTTTGATGTTGTGTGCGAGGCATTATAAAAATATATTAATTCAGGGGTACAACTATTTGGCAATATGTACTTTTGTTGTCCTGGGGCCTCCCCGGCGTGAGCCAAGCTTGTAAATGTACTGCCCTGAAGGGTATCCCGAGATATCCATTCGTATAGTCCCCTTGCCACCGGGGGCAGAAATTGTTTTTACCAGCCTGCCATGGTTATCGTAAACCTTGATAAAGCCATCACCATTATTTTTCGGGAAATGATAAAGAAGGGAAATATTATCACGGGCAGGGTTCGGGTATACTTTCAATGAATTTTCCGTTTCCCCGCTTTTTAGCTCCTGGTATTTTAACGCTTGGGCATTTCCAGGTAATGAGAAAATTTCATACTTGTACATGTTCTCTTGAAAATAATATACATCAAGCACCAGTTTAGGACCATCAGACACAAACATGGAAGAGGTAAGCGAAGAATTTGTTACCGACGTGAACACGAGAAACGCGTTGCTGTTCTCTATATCTGAGGCAAAAATTTGGCTGCCATCGGCATTAAAAATAATGACTTGTGAATAGAGCTCGTTATACTCGTCGTTGTAGGACAACTCGCATAGCAAATCAATGTCATTGTCCGTATCAAACAAATTTTCTGAAATGTATGCGATCGAAAGTTGAACATTCGAGTAATTGCTCGCGATGATTAAAGGATCAATATCCAATTGGATTTCTTTGAAAACTGAATAATCTGTATTGTAAAAGGCCAACTCGTAGGAGACACTATCCTGTTGGTTTATGACCATGAGCTTTTTTCCTGATTTGTCAAGCTGGATGGATTGAAAATCAATTGATGATTGGTTACTAAACGTGTGTTCTTTGGTTAGTTGTGAATTCGCGTTCATGGCGGTCAGCCATAGAATTCCTAAAAGCAGCGGGATTTTTTTCATGGATTTCTTTTTTAATTCATAGTTCGTACCACTAGAAAACATGATATTTTACTTCTCCACCGAAAACTTGTAAATCGTTTCGGAATTATATTTTTTCCCGGCTTCCCGCAGGGTAGAGGGGAAGTTTTCCTTGTTGGGCGAGTCGGGATAGTGTTGGCTTTCAAGGCAAATGGCGCAATGGTTGCTATAGTTGATATCGCCTTTGCCGCGAAAAGGGCCAAAACTCCCGGCGGTGTACAATTGCACCCCGGGCTCCGTGGTCCACATTTCCATCTTCCGCTTGCTCACCGGCTCGGTTACCTCGGCCACTTTTTCCAATTGGCCCAGGGGTTTGTTCAGCACGTAATTGTTATCATAGCCAGGCTGGTCCAGCTCATTCATCTTTTTGCCCACGGGCTTGGGTGTGGTAAAATCAAAGGGCGTGCCTTGCACGGGCATGAATTTCCCGGTAGGGATATTTTCCTTGTTTACTTCGGTAATGCTATCGGCATCCAGCTGCAACACGTGAGAGAGCACGTCTTTTTTACTGGCGGCCAGGTTAAAATAACTGTGGTGGGTAAGGTTGGCGTGCGTGTCTTTATCGCTTACCATCTCGTACAAAATACGGAATTCTTTTTCTTTCGAGAACAAGTAATATACCGTGGCCTTCAAGTTGCCCGGGTGGCCTTCTTCCATGTCTTTTGAGGTATAGGTCATTTTTACCCCGGTGTATTTATCGTCCTGGTATTCTTCGGTGTCCCATATTGCCTTGTCAAATCCCTGGTTTCCACCATGTAGCTGGTTATTATTCTCGTTTTTCGTTAAATCATATGTTTTCCCGTTCAAGGTATACTGCCC
>CAZKIR010000060.1:0-13361 GCA_964552835.1 uncultured Bacteroidales bacterium | reverse complement strand
GTACACGGCATTAGACGCATTCACAGCGGGCATCATGGCCATGGGTATCCCTAGTAAATCCAGTATATCCTTGTCCCAAACCTGGTTGTAAATATTGTACAACATGGTGCGGCAGGCATTGGAATGATCCGTGGCATGGGTTTTCGTGTTGGTTAGCTTAAAGATAAGCCAGGCATCCATTGTCCCGCAAAGGATATTGCCTTCTTTGGCTTGTTCTTTTACCCCGTCCACGTTATCCAGCACCCATTTTACCCCGGTAGCCGAGAAATAGGGATCAATAATCAGCCCGGTTTTCTCCTTGATCATCTTGCCGTGCCCTCCTTTTTCGAGTTGCCGGCAAGTTTCTGCCCCCCGCTGGCACTGCCACACGATGGCGTTGTACACGGGTTTGCCGGTATTCTTGTCCCATACAACCACGGTTTCGCGTTGGTTGGTAATGGCCAGGCTGGCTACCTCGGTGGCTTTAATGCCCGCTTTTTGAACGATTTCTTGCATCAGCGCACAAGTATTCTGATAGATCTCCACGGGATCGTGTTCTACCCATCCCGCTCGTGGATAGTATTGTTCATGGGGTTTGTCTGCCCGTGCCACCAGTTTGGCTTGCTTATCAAACAACACGGCTTTGGTGGCCGATGTACTTTGGTCTATGGATAGGATATATTTTTTCACTACTTTATATTTTATTTAATGTATTGGGGTTTTGAATTTATTCATGGAACAGCATATCATTTGAAATGGGCTTACGGCCTGTTTGTTCGTGATAATAGTACACTTCCAGCCCATGATCGTACCAGTTGTCAAAATAGGGGACTGTAAATTCATGGATACCGGCTTTTAATCCAATTTGTCCCCGGGCCTCTCTCATGCCGTGCTGCCCGTCGTTGTCCACGATTTTTTGCCCGTCTACCAGGATAAAAGCCCCGTCATCGGACACCACGTGAAAGGTATACACCCCGTCGCGCGGTACTTTTATGTAACCATCGAACACGAGGCCAAAATAGTCTTCCCGGTGCTCCATCTTCAGGTGCACGTAATCCACTGTGCCTTCCCGTAAAGGGGACATCGCGTTAAAATCCGGCATGCTGGTCCATTCACCCTCGTAATAGGCATATTTCAATCCTGTTTTCAAATGGTCTATCTTTTTGGCCGGGTCCAAGTCAAGTTCGATAAATTGATAAGCCATTTGTTTGCCCTCGCGGCCGTTATCAAAAGCAAGTGCATGCAATACCATGTTTTCGGAAATAACGAGGGGTTTTTCATATTTTTTGGATTCTTTATTTATGGGGCCGCCATTCAGGGTAAACCTTATTTCATCTGCCATGGTGTGCACAAGGTGTACTTCAGTTTCGCCATGAAAATATACCTGGTGGGTGTTCTCGTCATAATTTAGCCCTCCTGCCATGCAGTCTACTTTTCCCACGGGGAACAAGAATTTCTCGGCGGTTATTTTCACTGCCATGTAAGGCTTTCCTGGCAGCTCGAGCGTGAAGTTTGGTTCCTGCCGCTCTTCCAGGGTTTGGCTGATCATGTTCCAGGTGTCAATCAATTCAACCTTGTATTTTCTTTTGCCCGGCAGGTCAAATTGCCAGGAGGTTGGCGTTTCTTCATCAAAATAATAGAGATATTGTTCGCCGTATTTGCCAGCCGAATGGTTGGTAAACGGGGCAAAACCTTCTTCGGGGGCATCTTTCAGGTATTGTTTAAAAAACGCGATGCGTTCTGGGCTTTTGCCGTGCAAAACGCCGCCCTTGGCCCACCATAAAATGTCGCGGGGGTGCTCGTAGGTTTCGCCATGGCCGGCATATGTCCCGGTAATCAGGCTGCGCCAGAACATGGCCGTCATCTCCTCGGGGGTAAGGTTGCCCCAGCCTTGGGTTACATTTCCTTCATAGCGGGCTTCATCATACACGAGGGGTTTTTTGAACCTTTCCCTCCAAACCCGCGCGCTGTCGAAGTGGGTGCTTTGAATGCTGGCATGGCTTACCCAGGGCAGGCTATGGTCGTACATCACGTAGCCGTTATGGATTGAACGTAAATGGTTGTATGGATCGTTACCATGCACGATTTGGAAAAAACGGTGCCAATCGTCCATGCTCTTGTTTTTCATGAAATCGAACTCGTTGGCCATGCTCCACCACACGTGGCGGAAAGCAGAAAGCCTGGCCAGGGCGTATTTCATGTAAAAATTGTCCTGGTCGTCGGGCATGGTGGCATAACCCCAGCGATCGTATGGATGAAAGAGGATAATATCGGCCTCGATGCCCAGTTCTTGCAATTGCAGGATACGTTTTTCCAGGTGTTGCCAAAATTTTGGGTCAAAACGTGAAAAATCATGAAACCCAAGGCTGTCCCTTTCAAAGGGGTAATAAACAGGTTCATTTTCATTGTACACGTAATCTTTCGGGAAGATGCACATCCTAATCTTATTAAAGGGGGCATCTTTCAAGGTTCCCAGGGTTACCTTTTCCAAGGAATCGCCCTGGTTTGCCCAGGCATAGCAGGTAGTGCCTACCTGGTAGTAAGGTGTGCCGTCGGCGTATTCAAAATGGTAGGTGTTCCGCACCTTTACCGGGCCATGGTTATTGCCCGTGGCTTCCACGCAAGTGAACCGCCCTGATTGATTGTCGAGTTCCGGGACGTTGCAATGGGTGGTGTAGGTCCATTTGCCGGTTTTCATGGGCATGAAACGGATTTTGTATATCCCTTGCCCATCGTAAAAGCCCGTTACTTCAATTTGTTCATTGCCCATGGAAAATGTCGCGGACAATTGTACGTCTTTAAAAGGGTTCCCCGTTTCAGGGCCTTGCAAAGTGGTTTCATAAAAGTCCCATTGTTCAACTTTTGTTATCGTGTCCTGGCACGAGTAGCTGATTGCCAAAACAAAAGAAATAATAAAAAAGACTGAATTTTTTGTGGTCATAGTTATTTAGTTTTAGTTAGGTTTAGATTACTCTTTTACAATAGTTTTATTGCTTCATTACTAATATTTGCGGCCGTGAGCCCGTAATGGGTAAAAATTTCGGGCGAACTGCCATGTATGGCATACTCGTCGGGTATGCCAATAATTTTCGTGGGGACGGGATGGTTTTGTGATACCAGTTCGCTGACGGCTGCCCCGAGGCCGCCGTGCACGCTGTGTTCCTCGATCGTGACAAGGGCCTTGGTTTTCATGGCCGCTTCCAGGACGGCCTGCTCATCAAAAGGTTTAATGGTGTGCATGTCAAGCACACGGGCTTGTATGCCTTTGTTTTCAAGTATCATGGCCGCTTCCATGGCATGGTATACCGTTTCGCCAGTGGCTACCAGGCTTATGTCATGGCCTTCCCTGGCAAGATAGGCCTTCCCGATGGTAAAAGGGCCGCTGTTATCGCCGTGTACCCTGGGCACGGCAGCCCGTCCCAACCGCATGTACACGGGGTAAGGATAATCTACAAGTTGCCGGGTAATAGCTTCGGTTTGCACGTGGTCACTGGGCAGGATAACGCTTAGGTTGGGGATGGCCCGGGTAACGGCTATATCGTGCAAGCTATGGTGGGTGCTGCCCAGGGCGCCATAGCTCACACCCCCGCTCACGCCAATGATTTTTACCGGGTTACCGGTATAGGCCACGTCTACTTTCATTTGTTCCAGGCTCCTGGCCGAGTAAAAACAGGCCGGCCCGCACACGAAAACTTTTTTCCCGCACGAGGCCAATCCAGCCCCCAGGCCCACGGCATTTTGCTCGGCTATGCCCACTTCAATAAATTGCCGGGGCAATTCTTCGGCAAAATGGTTCAAGGTGACCGAGCCCCGGGCATCTGAAGTGACGACCAGGATATCCTTGTCCTTTTTTGCCAGGGTAAATAATGTTTCTGTAAAAGCTTTTCGGCAGGGAATGGTTTTTTTTTCGGTTGTTAACATGATTTAATTTTTTCTTCAATTTCTTTTAAGGCTAACTCGTATTCATCATTGTTAGGTACCTTGTGATGCCATTTGTAATTGTTCTCGATAAAAGATACCCCCTTGCCTTTTGTAGTGTTCGCGATAAGCAGTTGGGGCTTGTTTTGAGAGAGGGGGATATCCTGAAAAAAGGATATCATCCCGTGGATATCATGCCCGTCAACCTGGTTCACTTGCCAACCCATGGAATTCCATCGCTCCTGGATATTTTCCAGCTTCATCACTTCTTCGGTGGGCCCGCTAATTTGCAATTGGTTCCGGTCTATGATGGCTACCAGGTTATCAAGCTTGTAATGGGCCGCCGACATGGCGGCTTCCAGTATGGAGCCCTCGCCTTGCTCGCCATCGCCCATAAGTATGTAGGTTTTGTATGGCAACTTGTCCATTTTGGCCACCAGGGCCATGCCCGTGCCCACCGAAAGCCCATGGCCCAATGAGCCCGAGTTAAGCTCGACCCCCGGCACTTTAACTGTGGGATGGCCTGCCAGGATGGAATTAAACTGGCCATAAGTGTTTAAGATATCGGGATCAAAAAATCCAAAGGCTGCCAGGGTACAATACAAGCTTTCCACGCTGTGCCCCTTGCTCAGGATAAACCGATCGCGATCGGGCCAGGCGGGTTCTTCGGGCCGGTACCGCATGGTTTTCCCGTACAGGGCCACCAGGATGTCTACGGATGATAAGGATCCCCCGGTATGCCCGGCTTGTGCCTTGTAAATAATTTCTAGTACCTTTTTTCGCACTTCCAGGGCTGTCTTTTCAAGTTTGTTTTGATGCATCGCGGTTGTTTTAATCTGTCTCATGCTATAATAAATTCAATCTCGTGTTCATGAAAGATATTTCGATATTTTTTGTTTATTTCCGAATCGGTTATGATATAATCGATCAAGGATAGGGCGCCCAGGCTGGCGAAAGAGCTTTTGCCGATTTTGGAGGAGTCGGCTACCAGGTACACGGTATCGGCGCTCTCGATCATGGCCCTTTTTACCACGATGTCGCTGATGCTGGGATAAGTGAGGCCGGCTTTCAGTGATATGCCCGCGGTGGCCAGGAATAGCTTGTCCACGTGCAGGTTCTCGAAAAAATCCGCGGCTTTTTGGCCCGTGAGCGAGAGGGTAGGGGCCTTGAATTCGCCCCCGGTCACCACCAGGTTAATTTCCGGGTCGGCGCCCACTTCAAAGGCGATGTTCAGGGCATTGGTAATGACCGTGAGGTTCTTGTATCCCTTTAATTGTTTCGCGAGCTCGGTGGTGGTAGAGCCGGAGTCGAGGATGATGGTATCGCCGTCGTTGATAAAATCGATGGCTTTTCGTGCCACGGCGGTTTTCTTGTCCATGTTTTCCTGGTTTTGCAGGGAGAAGCTTTTTACCTGGGTATTGATGTTTTTCAGGTATGCCCCACCATGTTCCCGCTGGATAAACCCTTCATTTTCCAGTTTTTCAAGGTCTTGCCGGATGGTTACTTCCGATACTTTAAAAAGCTTGCTTAGGTTTATAACTTTCACGGTTCCGTCTTCGCGGATCATTTCCATGATTTTATCTCTTCGTTGGTGGGCGAGCATAGCCATATATTTACGTTTAGTTTCGAATTACAAAGGAAAGAAAAAAATTCGAAACCACAAACGAAAGGAATAATAATTTAGTCGGGCATGTTAAGAAGGCGTCATTTTAAACGTGGTTAAGGATAATCGGGACATTAATATCACTGTCTGTTATTAATATTAAGGTATGATTTTTGAAATTTCCTTTTTTACCTTTATTTTTATCGTCAAATATTTTACTTATAACTAGCTAGCTTGTTTTAAATGATCAAACTCAAAAACGTCTTTTGGTTACTTGCATTCATTTTATTTGTTTTGCCTTATTCCTTGTTAGGGTTTGATGCAAGCCAAATGAGTTTTGAGCATTTATTCAGGGATACAGAATTGTCTAAAACCCGTATAAATTGCATTTATCAGGGAAACAGAGGTTATTTGTGGTTTGGTACCCAGGTTGGTCTTTATAAATATGATGGTTATTCATTAAAAGCCTATCGATCCAATCCAGCAGATACTAATTCAATTAGTGGAAACGACATCAGGGATATTGAAGGTGATGGAAATGGAAATTTATGGATAGCTACTTACGGCGGTGGACTTAATTCTTTCGATAAAACTACCGGATTTTTTACCTCTTATTTAACCGGAGAACAGGAAAACAGTATTCATGAAAATTACATCAATGCATTAACAATTGATGAAAATGGGTTTATCTGGTTGGGGTATCGATTAAAAGGATTAGGCCGGTTAAACCCCGAAAGCGGAGTTTTTCAATCGTTCACCCCAATTTCTGACAAGGAAATCGAAAATGGTATCACGGAAGTTTATTGTGATTCAGATAATAGCATATGGTTTGGTGGCTATATTAACGGTTTATATAGGGTGGTAAAAAACGAAAAGATAAGCTTCGTTCACTATAAGCATGAAGAAAATAATAAATACTCCCTCTCGGATAATGACGTGTGGTCGATATATGAAGACAGTCAGAATAATTTATGGATTGGTGCAAACACATTAAACAAATACAACAAGGAGAACGATAATTTCTTGCGCTATCCCTTTACAGAACATGATGGGACAAGGATACTCTCAATTTATCAGGACAAGAATAAAAAAGATTTGTGGTTAGGTACTGGTATAGGTATTGTTTATGGCGAAATTATTGATGGTGAAACCATTAAATTCCATACTTTTAGAAATAATGATCCTGAAAGCAGCTTAGGCCTTTCTACATATACCATATATCAAGACAAAGCCGGAAATGTTTGGGCCGGGGGAGCCAAGGGGATAGTCAAGGGAAAACCCATTGTATTTAATCATTACCAACCAGAAGACGTAGCTCAGAAACAACAGGTCGATATAGTGAGTATTGCAGAAGATGAGACGGGGAATGTTTGGGTTTCCTCATGGGGGCAAGGCATTTATCGATACAAGGTGAACAGTGAGGTTAAAACAAATTTGGCAAAGCTTGAAAAAGTACCCGGGGATTTCAGGCAAGTTTGGAAAATTTACCCGGTTGATAATGGCCTTATGATTGGCTCCTGGGGTAAAGGGCTTGGGAAAATTATTACTTCGGATAAAAAATATAATACGAAATGGTTTGAATTAGCCGGGCATACCAATATTATTGTTGATATTCAAAAAAGCTCTGATAGCAATATTTGGATTGGCGGATGGTCAAGTGAATGGGTTCCATTATATCTTTTTAATCCTGCAACATATGAATTCAAATATTTTTCTTGGGGTTATGCTCATGGGGTTCCTGTAAATGATATCCTTGAAGATGGATCGGGCAATTTATGGCTGGCTACCCAGGGCTATGGATTGTTTAAGATTATCGATGTTTACGCTGACAATAAATCCAGGCAGATTTTGAACTTTACGTATAATCCCGATAAACTGAATTCCATCAGTGATGATATAGTCAACACGATATATGAAGATGAGAACGGGATTATCTGGGTTGGTACTGAAAATGGGGGGCTGTGCAGTTTTACTAAAGAAGCTGATGAGCCTGAAGGATATTCCATAAAAAATTATACAGCAGAAGATGGATTGCCTGATAACCATATCATGAGTATAACCGGAAATGGGGCAAACGAGCTTTGGTTTAGTACGCGTAATGGTTTGGCAAAATATGATATGCAGGATTCAACTTTTTTTATTTTCACAGACGAAGACGGTTTGCCTGGTAACGAGTTTAATGTAAGATCTTTCTGGAAAACCCCGGATAACCGGCTTTATTTTGGAGGGAAAGAAGGTTTTACTGTTTTTTATCCTGACAGTGTTATGGCCAGTGAATTTATCCCCAATGTTGTAATAGATGGTTTTTATTTGTTTAACCAGAAAATAGAGCCCCATGATAAAACGGAGGATGGAAGAGTACTATTAAGCAAATCGATACACGAAACGGATGAAGTTGTTTTAAATTATCAGGAAAACATTATTTCTTTTGAATTTGCTTCCCTTGATTTCACGAACCCCAAGAGGAATAAATACATGTACCATTTGTTTGGTTTTGATAAACAATGGCACCATACAACAGGAAAAAGAAGATACATAACTTATACAAACCTGGAACCGGGCGAATACACGTTCCAGGTAAAAGGAGCAAATTCGGATGGAATATGGAACCAAAAACCAGCGAGTTTAAAAATTGTAATTACACCACCTTATTGGCAAACAGTGTGGTTTAAGCTGGTTGTAATTATTTTTATACTTCTTTCAGTTTACTTGTGGCACCTGCTAAGGGTATACAATTTAAAATTTGTTAATAAGCGACTTGAGCAGAAGGTTAAAGAACGCACCGAAAAAATTGATCAACAGAGGCAAGCAATTGTTAAAATTAATAATGAATTGTTAGACGAGCGCAATAAGATCCTTTTTCAAAGTAAAAAACTGCATCAACAAAATGAAGATTTAAAAAATGCTAATGCGCAATTGGAAAACGGAAGGGAAATTATTGAAAAGAAAAATGCCTTACTTCTTCATCAAAAGGAAGAAATTGAACAAATGGTCAGGGAAAAAGACAATATTAACCAGATGAAGCTGAAGTTTTTTACCAATATATCCCACGAGTTCAGGACGCCGCTTACCCTGATATCTTCACCTTTAAAAAAACTCTTAAAGGAGAACAGCGAGAACAAGGAGTTGTACAATCAATTAGTTATTATAAATAAAAATGCTGAAAAGCTTTTGCGGATGGTTAACCAGCTCATTGATTTTAGGAGGCTCGAGGCCGGGAAAATTCAACTCAGGGTTAAACAAGACAACATCAACCAGGTATCCCAGGAAGCATTTGATTCATTTCAGGAACATGCAAAACAGCATGGCATTAAATATAGTTTCCAGTCACTTTTGCAAAATTCTATTTATTGTTTCGACAGGGAAAAAGTTGATATGATACTTTATAATCTTCTTTCTAACGCGTTTAAATATACCAGTGAAGGCGGAAAAATAGGATTAACGCTTACCCTTGAAAGCGATGCTTCAAAAATTCCGGGATATAATCAAAATGGAGAAAATACTTCTTATTTAAAGGTAGTTGTTTCCGATACGGGTATCGGTATCCCCGGGTCCAAAATCGGGAAAATATTTGAACGGTTTTACCTGGCACATGAGGATAAGGAACAAAATACAGGAACGGGTATTGGCCTGGCCCTGGTAAATGACCTGGTAGAACTGCATCGCGGTACGATTCATGTTGATAGCGTGGTTCAGGGAGAAGAAATGCAGGGACAGGAAAGCGGCACATGTTTCACGATTTGGCTTCCTGCAGAAAAAGCTGCTTACAGCCAGGAGGAAATCATTTGTTATCAAGACCTTGACGAGCAGGTAATGAGAAATGAAACCAGTTTTTTTCATCCCAGCCCACTTGAAATTAAAAAACAACGGTTAGGCGAGAAAGACAACACCGGTTTTAAAATTTTGATTGTTGAAGACAACCTTGATTTGCTGGAATATCTAATAGATTTTTTTTCAGGGGCTTTCAATGTTTATTCTGCCGCAAATGGGTTGGAAGGATACGAGAAGGCTATAGAAATTCAACCCGATGTTATTGTTAGTGATATTATGATGCCCAAAATGGATGGGATTGAATTATGTAAAAAAATTAAGGAAAATAAAAATACTTCTCATATCCCTATCATTCTTTTAACAGCAAAAAGTGCCATTGAGCATCGGGTAGAAGGCTTGTCCATGGGAGCCGATTCTTATATCCCCAAGCCATTTGACCCTAATCATCTGGAAATAAGGGTAAATAAGCTTATTGAGTCAAGAAAGGAGTTAATTGAAAAATTCAGCAAACAAGTGCTTTTAGGACCCGATAAAATCGAAATTAAGCATGCCGACGAGTTATTTTTGAATGAATTAATGGATAAAATAGACAAGAACCTGAACAAGGAAAATTTCAATATTGATTTCCTGGCTTCTGAAATGAATATGAGCAGAAGGCAGCTTTACCGCAAATTAGAGGCTGTAACAAGCATCTCTGCCGGCGATCTGATAAGAAATTTCAGAATACAAAAAGCAGCCCAACTGCTTAAACAAAGCGGCCTTTCTGTTTCCCAAATTGCCTATGAGGTTGGATTCAAGAGCCCCAAGCATTTTAGCAAGTCGTTTAAAGATTTTTATGGTTTAACCCCATCAGAATACCAAAAGAAAAACTGAAAGCTTTCAGTTAACCTACCGTTTTGACACCTTTTTGGCACAATATGACACCTTTGTCACAGAAACTCTCCTAACTTGGCATGATGTAATGCCAGAAAAGTACGCCCCTGCCTTAACTTTGTATACAAGTCTTATTTTATTTATTTAACCAAAAACTAAATTACTATGAAAGATTATTTACGTTTTGAAATCAAAAAAAGTTTCATGTTAACCTTGTTGTTAACATTGATAACTTTTGTTGCGGTGAACGCAACGGATTACTACGTGTCCACGAGTGGCGATGACGGAAACGATGGTTCCTCGTCTAGCCCGTGGAAAACTATAGAGCATGCCACCAGCCAGGCAACATCCGCTGGAGATGTTGTAAACATTGCCGCGGGAGATTATTCAATAGACAATACTTGCGGCATTTCCCCGGGAGTAAGTGTAATTGGTGCGGGAATAGATGTTACGGTCATAAATGTGAATGTAGGAACAGCCTTTCGCTTAAAAAGTCCTGCTGATGAGGGAAATCATTGTGACGGGACAAAGGATTACAACAATATTACCAGCGGGGAAAATCAGGAAATTGCTTATATGACCCTCAATGGAGGAGGCAGGACTATTGAGGTGGAATGGAGAAAAGATATTCGTTTCCATCATTTAAAATTAGATCATGCTTCTACCCGTGGTATAAGTTTTATGGTAAATGTTAAAAACATTGAAATCTATAATGTTGAACTATATGAATGCGCTTATGAAGGCTCTTACAGTTACGGGGCAATAACTTCTCAAGGATATGCTGAGAATATCCATATTCATGATTGTTATATTGAACACAATGAAAGAGGATATGGAATCAAGTTTTATGGACTTTGGAATGGTTACGATGATTGTTATGAATTTCAGTATGATGCATTAATAGATAATTTATTGATTGAAAACACGACGATAAGGGGCAAAAAATTAGCAGAGTGGGGCGGGGGTACCCCGAATTTTGCCGTGGAAATCGTAAACGCATCCCTTAAAGAATCCGAGATAAGGAAGTGCGATTTTAATACTGCTGTATCTTGCGTGCCTAGCAAGCATGTATATGGAGCCTATAGCTTATGGCTACACGATAATATTATTGCTCCAAAAGCCTGGGCAGTTGAAATAGATGCATATAATATGATTATTAGTAATAACTTGTTCGATCTGTCTGGTTACGAGTCTAATGGGGCATTTCCTTTTACGTATTATAGGAATGAGCATATTGAAAACATGAAAATCCACCATAATATAATTATCGGGCAAGTAGCATCAGTCATCAATGGACAAGAAATTAGAGGATTAGAATTCTATAATAATACAGTACAGATGTCCGGTGGATTTAGCGATCCAATATTTCAAATAGGGACCTCCAGTAATATTAATATTCGGAACAGTATCTTCGAGTGTTCCGGAAGAAGTAATACCCCGGGTTTCACGGAAGGTATGTTATCATCAGCAACTGTTACACATAATATATTAAATAATACATCAGTTACAGGTGTTGACGGAACCGTTAATAATAACACTACTGCTTATCCTGACTGGAATGGAGGAGGGGATAAACCATCACCTTATTATGTTCCACAAAGTGGTGGAAACCTTGAGGATGCAGGTGTAGATGTAGGTTACACCTACGCTGGTTCAGCGCCTGATATTGGTGGTTACGAGTCGGATGGCAGCCAGGGCTACGGTGGAGGAGGAGGTGCAGATTATCCTCCTTCAAATCCTACTGGTTTAATAGGTGTTGCGGAAGACGGCGCAGCTAGCCTGAATTGGGACGATAACTACGAAAATGACCTGGCTGGATATAATGTATACCGTTCAAATACGCTGGGTAGTGATTACAACCAGGTGAACACTTCATTGCTAAGTACTTCGGATTATTTAGATGATGCTTTGACCAATGGCACTATCTATTATTATGTAGTTACTGCTGTTGATGATAGTACTAGAGAATCGGGTTATTCAAATGAGGTAAATGTTACACCTTCCCCTATACCCGCTGCACCAACAGGGCTTTCTGCCTCTGCTGCAAATGAATTGGTGAATTTAGATTGGGACAACAATTTAGAAAGTGATTTAAATGGTTATCATGTTTATCGTTCTACTACTTCAGGAAGCGGATACGCCAAGATTACCAGTTCATTAGTCAGTCTTTCTGAATATGCGGATAATGCAGTCACCAATGGCACTACCTACTATTATGTAGTTACAGGCGTTGATGATAGCGGTAATGAATCTGATTATTCAAATGAAGTTGCTGCAATGCCTAATGCCATAACTTATCTTTCAGATATTGAGTGGGTATCAGCAACCACTGACTGGGGTTCTGTCCAGAAAGACGCCAGCGTTGAGGGAGGCCCTATAGTTATTGATGGACAAACTTACAATAAAGGCTTAGGAACACACGCTGTTTCGGAAATAGTATATAACCTTAACGGGCAATATGCTACATTCAGGTCATATATTGGTATTGATGATGAGGTAGGAGACAATGGAAGCTGTGGATTTATTGTTTATGTCGATGGTTCATCTGCATATAATAGTGAAGTATTGACAGGGAACGATGCAGCCGAATTTGTTGAGATAGATGTAACCAGTGCCAATGAATTGAAACTGGTAGTTACCGATGGTGGTAATGGAATTGGCAGCGACCATGCTGATTGGGCTGATGCATTACTAATTTCAGCAGGTTCAGGCGGCGGCGACGACACTGAAGCGCCCACGGCCCCGGCTAACCTGGTTTCATCTAATATAACGGAAACCTCCTGCGACCTGAGTTGGGATGCCTCAACTGATAATGTAGGGGTAACCGGCTATGACGTGTTTAAAGACGGTGCATTAGAAACTTCGGTTACAGGCACATCTGCCAGTATCAGTGGCCTGAGCTGCGGCAGTTCGTATGATTTTACCGTGAAAGCCAAAGATGCAGCAGGAAATATTTCCGGAGCCAGCAACACGGAAACAGTAAATACCAGTACATGTCCTGACACCGAAGCGCCCACGGTTCCGGCTAACCTGGTTTCATCCAATATCACGGAAACATCCTGCGACCTGAGTTGGGATGCTTCAACTGATAATGTAGGGGTGACCGGCTATGACGTGTTTAAAGACGGTGCGTTAGAAACTTCGGTTACCGAAACATCTGCCAGTATCAGTGGCCTGAGCTGCGGTAGTTCGTATGATTTTACCGTGAAAGCCAAAG
>CAZKIR010000059.1:0-13422 GCA_964552835.1 uncultured Bacteroidales bacterium | reverse complement strand
CTTATGCCCGATCCAAATTAATTGTTTGAATGTAATCAATGAGATAGCTGAAACAAATTTCAACATATTAGATTTTCCTTAAACAATAACAATTGCTAAAGGAGAAACCATTTATACCGAAAATTCACATAAATTTTTAACTGATCATATAATAGAATTGAGCGTCATATCCGGTCTGAAACTAAAAACATCTTTTACGGATGTAAATGAACATTTTTCATTAAACTTGTTTGAATATATAGATTAATAAGACACTGAAATTATGGAAACAATAAAAATGTCTGAAATTACCTGTCCTGAATGTGGTTTTAAAAAGAGAGAGGAGATGGCAACTGAAAGTTGCCAGTTTTTCTATCAGTGTGAGAACTGTAAATCAGTACTACGCCCAAAGGGAGGCGATTGCTGTGTGTATTGCTCGTATGGTTCGGTTAAATGCCCTTCGATGCAATAATTTGTAGGGGTTTTTAGCTAAAACAGGATACAAAATTAAAGAACATTTTTCAAAAAAGTTTTATCTTATGTTGTCAGGTTTAATAATTCCACCGACAATTTGAGCAAATAATAATTGAAACAATTAAAACATAATAGTATGAAATCAGTAGCAAAAGAAAATTTATTACAAATTAGGGATTTACTTGGCAATATAACCGAAGTAAATTACACCATCAAACCCGAAATACTTTCAGGTGCAAGCATTGGTCAGCATGTACGGCATATTCTTGAGTTTTATTTATTATTGGTTTCGGGTTCATTTTCTGGAACAATAAGCTATGATAAGCGGGAACGGGATATTCGAATAGAGAACAACCCCGAATTTGCCATGCAAACCATTGACAAGTTGCTGAAAGGTATAGATACCTTAAACACTGATTTGCCTGTAAAAATAGAAGCCGATTATACCAAGGGTGGTAATAACCAAAACCTTATTAATAGCTCGGTTGGCCGGGAATTAGCTTATTGCATTGAACACAGCATACACCATCAGGCATTGATAAAAGCAGGTTTGATAGATTTTGGTTTGGGAAATGTTGCCGGTGAGCATTTTGGCGTAGCTTATTCAACTATCAGATACCGTAAAGACCAATGTGCACAGTAACATACATGCCAAAAACAATTGAAGGCTCATTTATACTTACCTCCAACCGCGATGAACGGGAGTATCGCCCCACGCTGCCTCCACAAACATATACGAATGGCAATGTAAGGATTGCATACCCAAAGGATGAAAAAGCAGGCGGTTCGTGGATTGCCATGAACGATTCAGCCAATATTAATTGTTTGCTCAATGGTGGTATTGTTGCACACCAAAAGCAGGAACACCACACCAAAAGCAGGGGAACGGTTTTACTTGATTTTACCGCTTCACGTCTATCAATTCATGATTTTTTTGCACAAAACAACTTAGAAAATGTAGAGCCATTTACCATTGTCGCCCTGAAACATAGTAATGGAATAATACAAAATTTAACCGAATTTATATGGGATGGAAATGATAAACATTTTCGCCAGTTAAAAACAAACAGCCCTTATATATGGTCATCAGTTACCCTTTACAATGAAGAACACCGCAAAATAAGAAAAGAGTGGTTTGAACTTTTCTACAATGAACACAGGGGCAATATTACCAAAGAAAAAATAGTTGATTTTCATTCAAGCAATCATACCGCTGACAATTCAATTAATGTAATCATGCAACGCGAAGGCGGGTTAAAAACGGTAAGTATAACCCAGGTTTTGACAATTGACAATAAGGTAAAAATGATTTATTCCGATTTGTTAAACAACACTATTAAGGAAATTGAATTATGATGACCAGAAATAAACATACAGGTTTTGCAATTGCCCTCGCGTGGCCACAGACCTATTGTAAGCAGCCTGGTGCATGGTACGATCCCATTACATTATTACTGGGCATTAACAAGAACAATTACTACAAAGTTGGTCATGCAGCTTTGGTTTTAATTTAATTCAATAAACGGAAAGCCCATTACTTCGATTTTGGACGTTATCATGCCCCATACAAACATGGCAGGGTGCGCAATGCTGAAACCGACCACGACCTTGAGATTAAAACTATTCCGGTTCTTACAATAAATGAAGATAGGTTGGAAAACTTTTGGGAAATACTTTATGAATTACAAAATAATCCTGCCTGTCATGGCGAGGGCGACTTATATGGTTCTTATTGCCCGATAAATTTTGAAGCCGCTTTTGTAAAAGCAAAACAATTACAAGATAAAAGCCCAATACCTTACGGGCCTTTTGTGCCAAACGGAAGTAATTGCTCACGGTTTGTAAATACTTCTATCAGAGCAGGAAAACCGAATTTTTGGAATTGGTTCGGGTTACGTTTTAAAGTTCCGTTCACACCGACACCTTTAAGCAATGTGTATGCACTTGAAAACCGTTTGGTTTTGCCAAAATTACTTAAAGGCGAGCCTTTTTGTCCTTTGCGGAAGTTAGATAAACAATTGCTTACAGCAACCTTGCCTCCACCTGAACAACATCCTGCTATTCCTGAAAAAGCCCAATGGTTAAGCGGTGAGGGTGCCGGTTCATGGTTTGTGTTTGAAATAGAAAACACCTTGTTAAAAGTTATCCGGTATTCGGTTTATGGTGTTATAGAATGTACTGGGTTGTATGAAAATAAAAATGCGATTGCTTTATTAAAAAACCTGGATTGTTATAAAGTTACTTATCCAAGTAACTGTAAAACTATATCGCTCAAAATAAATGGTGCTGAAATTAATTTCCATAGAGCATGTTAATGTATGATTATGATAAAAGGAAAATATTAAACTATTGATAGCTAACGCTTATTTGTAAACACATTTCGCAAACTGCTCAAAGCATTCGATATCAATGACTCCTTAAAAGCAGGTGATGATATATCGGAACATATTTTAAATTCAAATTATTACTATTCCTAGAGATGTATAAATTATTTCCGTACCATTTCATTCAAATATGGCCTTCTGAAAACAAGATAACTGAACAGGTAGGATCGTCTAAACTGAACTATTCCAGATTTGAAAAAGAAAAATAATTAAAAATAAATACTTGATTATTTAGGGTGAAAACAGCCAAGGATTTTTTGGCATATTTTTTATATTTTTGTTGCCCTGTTAATGAAACAGATGGAAGGAACTAAAAAGGAATTTTCATGATACAGAACGAACAATACAAAGAGCTTGTAAGGCGCCTGGACGCGCTGAGGAGGCACCTTTGACATGGATCATAAGCGGCTTGAAATAGAAGAAGCGGAAGAAAAATCAAGGGACCCCGGGTTTTGGGACAACCCCAGGGAAGCTGAAGTACATTTAAAGGCATTGTCTGATCTTAAAGCATGGGTGTCGGCCTACGATAAGGCTGCTGCCGTGGTTGAGGATCTAGGGGTTTTACTGGAATTTTACAAGCTTGAAGGGGAAGGTTCGGAAGAAGAAATCACCAAAACCTACCAAAAGGCGGTTGAATTGGTCGAGGACTTGGAATCCCGCAACATGCTACAGAAAGAAGAAGACAGGCTGGGCGCCCTGGTCAAGATCAACTCGGGCGCTGGTGGTACCGAAAGCCTCGATTGGGCCGAAATGCTCATGCGTATGTATACCATGTGGGGCGAGAAAAACCATTACAAGATTAAAACCATCGACTTGCAACCTGGTGAAGAAACAGGTGTAAAATCGGTTTTGCTGGAGTTCGAGGGGGCTTACGCGTACGGTTACCTGAAAAGTGAAAATGGGGTGCACCGGTTGGTAAGGATTTCCCCTTTTAACGCGCAGGGAAAACGGCAAACGACCTTTGCCTCGGTATTCGTGTCGCCCGTGGTGGATGAATCCATCGAGATAGTGATAAACCCGGGTGATATAAGCTGGGAAACCTACCGATCAAGCAGCGCGGGCGGGCAAAACGTGAACAAGGTAGAAACGGCCGTCCGCTTAAGGCACCAACCCTCGGGCATGGTTATTGAGAACCAGGAAACACGGTCGCAATTAAAAAACAAAGAAAATGCCATGCGCATCCTTAAATCCCATTTGTACGAGATGGAATTGCGCAAGAGGCAAGAGGAAAAGGCCAAGGTTGAAAGCGAAAAGAAAAAAATTGAATGGGGTTCCCAAATCCGTAGCTATGTATTGCACCCGTACAAGATGGTAAAAGACTTGCGTACCAACTATGAAACCAGTAACGTGCAAGCCGTGCTCGGTGGCGGGCTAAACCCTTTTATCAAGGCCTTTTTGATGAAATATGGAGGGGAGTAAGTAGATGAAGGTTTATAACGTGTTAAGTTAATCATTAAACATTCAACACGTAACAAAACTTTTCAATTATTACGCTTCTTTCTTACTTTATCCCGGGTATTAAAAAAAACTGAAAGCAACAGGGCGGCAACAAACCCCCACAAGGTAAGCTGGTTTGTCAGCGCGGTAGAAAAATCATGCCCGCTTACACGTTCGGCGAGGTATTCGGTATAGGAGCTGGGCAGACCGGCCTTTCCCAGTTTTCTCAATACCTGAAAATGCCAATCGGTTAATGGGCAGTAGCCTATCACGTGGAAAAGGCCCAGGATAAACCAGGATGCGCCCGTGAGCAGCAAGGTGATCAAGTTGGCTGCCCGGGTCTTTTTCCAAATCCACCCGAAAAGGTTGAACAAGATCAAGGCGGTATGGAAAACCGTGAAAAATATATCAATAGCCTGGTAGAGCAAAAAAATGGATTTTAATTTTATGCAACAATGCCGATATCGGCTATTATGAAAGGGCACGAATTAATGCCCGTGAGCCCGGAACAGTTCCACGTACCGTACATCCGACCCGGTAAAGTGGGCCAGTAAACTTTCCTTGAACCGGGCCAATAGACCGATAGCTTTTTCTATATTCCCTCCTTGGATTTGCTTTTGTATACCAATTAAATGCTTGTTCAAATCCTGGTGTTCTTTCTCGTGGGCCGTTTTCCCCTTGTACTTGTAATCCGTGAAATACCGTTCCTCGGCCTGGAAATGATAGGAACTGTAATTGATAAGGTTCTTTACAAGTTTCAGCAGTTCTTTGTTGCCCTTTTGTTGGTCAACGGCTTCTTTAAACTCGTTGATCAGTTTCACCAATCGCTTGTGCTGGTCGTCCATCTCGGGAATCTGTATGTTATACTTGTTATACCAAACAATGAACCCGCTTTCGGGTTCCCCGGTCAGGTGTTCCACTACTTCTTCTCGGATGTTTTGTTGTTCTGATTTTAATCTTTCGATTTCCTCTTGCAATTGATTTTCAATTTTTTGCTTTTCTTCCCCGAGTTTCGCGAGTTGGTTTTTCAGGTCTAGGATTTTTTTATCATGTTTGATAAAAAGTATAAAAAGTTTTCCCTCCAGGGTATCGTGATCCGTGGCCTTTATTTTTACTGGTAGGCTTTCCCCTTCCGCGTGCAGCATTTTCATTTCCACGGGGATAGTCATGGAAGGGAGTTCCCCGGCCAGTTCCTTGGGCAAGTCCGGTATCAGGTCCCATATTGGTTTAGCGATTAGTTTTTCCACGTCAAAGCCCGTGATATTGATAACTTCCTGGTTTATTCTTTTAATTTGGCCGCTTTCGTCCAGCTCGATCAAGGCCTCATCAACCGTTTCGAACAATTTATCGCGATGTATCTCGCGTACCTGGATCTCATCATGCAATCTTTCCGATTCTTCGATTTGCCGCTCGTGTTCTTCTTCCAGTTCTTCACGGGTAACATTTAATTCTTCGATTTTAACGTGCAACTCTTCTTCTTTTTGTTGGATTTTTTCCAGTGTCTGCTTAAGTTGTTTTTGTTTTTCCTTGCTTTCTGAAATGTTAAACGCTATAACCAAAATTTTTGATATCTGCTGGTTGATATCGTGGATCGGGGTGTAGGTTTCGTACAGCCATATACGGTTGCCGCTTACCACGTATTCAATCTCTATGTTGGTAATGATCCCCTTGTTGATTTGTGACCAGAACTCGTCGTAGGAGGAGAGGCCTGTAAAACTTTCGCCAACCATCTTATAATGTGATTTGCCCACGAGTTGGTTTTTCTTCATGCTCAGGGTTTCGATATATTTTTCATTGGCATTGATGAATTTTCCATCCGTGTTCAGTTCGTAAGTGCTGGCGCAATGGTTTACGGCTTCAACTAAATCGTGCAATTCTACCGCCCGTTTGCCCGATTCTTCCTGGGTAGCCTGCATTTCTTCCAGGTTTTGGCGCATTTCTTCTTCTTGAGAGGCTAATTCTTCGGCTTGTTGCTGGCTGCGCTTCAGTAACTTGTTGGTTTGCTCGTTAATTTTTGAGATGGAAATGGTAGAAGCTATGTCTTCTGCCAGTTCTTCGACAAACTGGATTTGGTATTTCTCGAATTTTTCAAAAGAAGCCATTTCCAGGATGCCCAGGGTTAC
The DNA here is from genome assembly GCA_964552835.1 of uncultured Bacteroidales bacterium. Classification (GTDB taxonomy): domain Bacteria; phylum Bacteroidota; class Bacteroidia; order Bacteroidales; family CAYFUP01; genus CAZKIR01. The sequence goes on along the minus strand of CAZKIR010000059.1, from coordinate 7,025 downwards.
TTCGTCGTGCTTCAAGGGTACCAGCAATAGTTCGCGGGGGTTTGCACCTCCCAGGCCCGAGGTGATGTTTATGTATTCTTCCGGTATCTCGGCAAGGTGAATGGTTTCCCCTTCCAGGAAGCAGGTGCCAACAAGGCCTTCGCCTGGTTCAATTTTCTTGCTTATGTATTTTCTCCGGTTGTATGCCTGGCTGGCAATTAAGTCGAGGTAACGTTCCTGGCTTTCGTCTTCTTCTTCGGGTTCCCTCAGGATAAAAAGCCCTCCCTGGTTGGCGCCCACGTATTCAACGAGCTTGGAGATGATGTCGTAGCCCAGTTCAGAAAGGGCCAGGTTGTTGTTTCGCAAGATATCGGCAAATTTTGCCTGGCCCGTGGTGGCCCAGTTCGTTTGTTTATCAGCTTTTTCCCTTTCTTTTTTCTTTTCTTCTGTTTGTTTGAAGCTGTTTAGCATTTTTAACAAGGCGATGCCCAGGTAATCCCTTTTCCCGGCCAGATCAATATCTTTGTTTAAATGTCCCTCGGATACTTTCAGGATAAACTCCGTGATGTTGTTTAGCCTTGCTTGCAGGCCACCTAACGAATGGTATATCTGGCCAATTTCATCGTCCCGCCCGATAGAGAAATCCTGCTTGATGTCCCCTTTTTCCAAGAGGTGTATCTTGGACTTGACCCGATAGATAGGTCTCAAGATAAGTAACAAGGAGAGTGCTATCAATGTTACCAATAATGATACATTAATAATTAATGAGATGATAAGCCAGGCTTTATCCTTTTTCTCTTTTTGGTGGCCAATCCGGGTGATTTTTTCTTCTAAGGTGCGGCTGGCCAAGGCAAGGTCGGGATATAGTTCGTTTAGTTGAATAACAGAAGCCCTGAACACCGGGTTCGGGGCCATCACGTATGGCCTTTCGCCTGTTTTGCCCGCGAAGCCATTTTTCTTCATCACCTTGGGAGGTTCCGAAATGGCCGTGTACAAGGTTTTACGGTAATCATCCCACGTGAGGATAGTTTTTTCCAGGCTTTTTTTGTATGATGGTTTTTCTAAGGGAACAACGCGTTGGCCTTTTAAACCGGGTACTTTGCCCCCTTCTTGCAAGGCAAGTAAAGATTTGTGGCAGGTATTGATGAGTTTTTCCAAGTCATTTTTTACCCGAGAGCCGTTTTTTTCAATTTCTTGGGCCAGCCGGTTAATTTCTTCTAGTAAAACGATATTTTTTTGGACTACCAGCAAATTTCGGGCGATGTTCCGCTCGTGCTTGAAAAATTGGAAAGAAATAGAAAAACTTATTAATAAAAACAAGAGCAAAACGATGCCCGGGATGAGTAACTTGGCATACAAGCTAAGATCCTGGATGGATCGTAGGTTAAAGTTCCGGATACCTGAAATCCGCTTAAGTAAGGCCTGGTAAGTCGCCCTTTGAAAAAATCTCTTCATGAATTTCTTGTTTCTAGCCCTAGATTTTGAAAACCGAAATTTAACAAATTGATTTCATTTTACAAATTTATGCTGAATAATTCATTTATCCTAGCCTTAATAATGCAAGATACAGCTTAATAAATACATGGAAAAGGCTTTAGCTTGAAATACAATGATTTTTTTCTAATTCACGAAGAAACCCATCGATTTTTTGTACATTAGAAAACTCTTGAAAATATTATTAATCTAATTTAGCATGTTGATTAAATCATTTGGCAGTGCAGTGTTTGGCATTCATGCCAATACCATTACCATTGAAGTGAATATCAGCAAGGGCATCAATTTTTTTCTTGTTGGCCTGCCTGATAGCGCTGTAAAAGAAAGCCAGCAGCGTATTGAATCTGCCTTGAAATACAACGGGTATCATTACCCGGGCAAGAAAATAGTGATTAACATGGCCCCGGCCGATATCAAGAAAGAGGGATCGGCCTATGATTTGCCGCTGGCCATTGGCATCATGGCCGCCTCCGAGCAAGTGCCTGCCGAGGAATTAAAAAAGTACGTGATCATGGGCGAACTCTCGCTGGATGGCACCATAAAACCTATCAAGGGCGCCTTGCCTATCGCCATTAACGCCCGTGAAGAAGGTTTCGAGGGTTTTATCCTGCCTGCCGAGAATGCCCGCGAGGCTGCCGTGGTCGATAAACTAAACGTGTATGGTGTAAATAACATAAAAGAAGTAGTTAGCTTCCTGAAAGGTGAAAGCGACCTGGCCCCCACCATCGTGAACACGCGGGAAGAATTTTTTTCCCGGGTGGGGCATTCCGAGCTTGACTTTGCCGATGTAAAAGGGCAGGAAAACGTGAAAAGGGCCTTGGAAATTGCCGCTGCAGGGGGGCACAACATCATCATGATTGGCCCGCCGGGATCGGGAAAAACCATGCTGGCCAAACGCTTGCCTTCAATTATACCCCCTTTTACGCTGAACGAGGCCCTGGAAACAACAAAAATCCATTCCGTGGCAGGAAAGCTTAACGGGCACGTGTCCTTGATGGTTTCCCGCCCGTTTCGTTCGCCCCACCATACCATTAGCGATGTTGCATTGGTAGGAGGGGGCGGCTATCCCCAACCCGGTGAGATATCCCTTGCCCATAATGGTGTCCTTTTTCTTGACGAGCTCCCCGAGTTTAAACGCACCGTGCTGGAAGTAATGCGGCAACCCCTGGAGGATCGGGTCATTACTATCTCCCGGGCCAGGTTTACCGTGGAATACCCGGCTAGTTTCATGCTGGTGGCTTCCATGAACCCTTGTCCTTGCGGTTATTTTAACCACCCAGAGAGGGAATGCGTGTGCTCGCCTGGGAAAGTGCAATTATACCTGAACCGGATTTCCGGCCCCTTACTTGATCGCATCGATATCCATATCGAGGTGGTGCCCGTGCCATTTTCTGATCTTTCCTCCCATCAGCAAGCCGAAAAGAGTGAACATATCCGCGAACGTGTTGTTAAAGCCCGTGAAGTTCAATCCAAGCGTTTTGCCAAGGAGAAAATTATTCATAATAATGCCCAAATGGGATCGAAATTAATACGGAATTTTTGTAATATTGACCCTGCCGGCCAAACCTTGTTGAAAAACGCCATGGAAAAACTGGATTTATCGGCACGGGCCTATGATCGGATATTAAAGGTGGCGCGCACCATAGCCGATCTCGAACAAAGCAATGAAATTCAACCAGCCCATTTGGCCGAGGCTATCAACTATCGTAGCCTTGACAGGGATCAATGGGGCGGGTAAAATAGAAAATAACACGAGAAAAAAACATGCATGAATTGAAACTTTTGCAGCAAGACCCCTGGTTAGGGCCCTACAAAGAGGCTATTCAAAAAAGATACCTGAAAACCAGAAAAAAAGCAGAAGCCCTCGCGGGCTTAAATAAACCCCTGAAAGACTTTGCTAACGGCCACTTGTATTATGGCATGCACCGTACGCCAGATGGTTGGGTTTTCAGGGAATGGGCACCCAATGCCAAAGAAATATTTTTGCTGGGTGGGTTTAATAATTGGCAGCCCGTGGAGGAATATCGCCTGCAACGGGCTGGAAAAGGAAACTGGGAAATAAAATTGCCCCCCCTTGCCTTGCAACACGAGGATTTATACAAACTTCTCGTGCGGTGGGAAGGAGGCGAGGGAGAACGGATACCTGCTTGGGCTAGGCGTGTGGTACAAGATCATTGGCTTGGTATATTTAACGCGCAAGTGTGGGCGCCAAAACAGCCTTATGAATGGAAACATGAAGCCCCTGGTTTTGACGATCCCGCCTTGATATACGAGGCACACGTGGGGATGGCAACAGCCGGGGAACGGGTTGGCACCTACGGGGAATTCAGGCAGCATATATTGCCCAGGGTAGTTGAGGCGGGGTACAATACTTTGCAATTGATGGCTATACAAGAACATCCTTATTACGGGTCCTTTGGTTACCACGTGGCCAATTTTTTTGCCCCCTCGTCCCGTTTTGGTACCCCCGGGGAATTGAAACACCTGGTTGACGATGCCCACGGGGCAGGTTTGAAGGTGATCATGGACATCGTGCACTCCCATTCCGTGAAAAACGAGGTAGAAGGACTGGGGCGATTTGATGGGACCTCTTACCAGTACTTTCACCAGGGGCCACGGCGTGAACACCTTGCCTGGGATTCATTGTGTTTTGATTATGGAAAAAACGAGGTTTTGCATTTCCTGCTTTCTAATTGCAAGTACTGGCTGGAAGAGTTTCGTTTTGACGGGTACCGCTTCGATGGGGTCACCAGCATGTTATATCATGATCATGGCCTTTCAAGGGATTTTACTTCCTATGATGATTATTATAATGGCCAGCAAGACGAGGACGCTATTACTTACCTTGCCCTCTCGAACCAGGTAATTCACGAGATAAAACCACAAGCCCTAACTGTAGCCGAAGAAATGAGCGGGATGCCGGGATTGGCTACCCCCGTTGAGGACGGGGGATATGGCTTTGATTACCGCATGGCCATGGGCGTGCCAGATTACTGGATTAAAATTATTAAAGAACTACCAGACGAGGCCTGGAATGTGGAGCAAATGTACCACGAGTTGACCAGGAAGCGCCAGGAAGAGAAAACCGTGAATTACGCGGAATCGCACGACCAAGCCCTGGTAGGAGACAAGACCATCATTTTCAGGTTAATCGACAAAGAGATGTATTACCACATGGCCAAGTTTGACCCGGATTTGACCGTGGAACGGGGCATTGCCCTTCACAAGATGATCCGCCTGCTTACCATCGCCACGGCCGGGGGAGGGTACCTGAATTTCATGGGCAACGAGTTTGGCCATCCCGAGTGGATTGATTTCCCCCGGGAGGGCAATGGCTGGTCGCATAAGTATGCCCGGCGGCAATGGCACCTGGTAGACGACGAAAACCTTAAATACATGTTCTTGAACCTTTTTGATCGGCACATGATCCATTTCGTGAAAGAAAACGGGATTTTAAAGCAAGATTGGACCCGTTTGTTCCATGCCCATGCAGGTGATCAAGTCTTGGCTTTCGAGCGGAAGGATTTCCTGTTCGTGTTTAATTTTAACCCCACGCGTTCTTTCACGGATTACGGGATAAATGTACCGGCAGGAAAGTATTATATCGTGCTGGACAGTGACGATAAAATGTACGGTGGCCACGACCGGGTAGACACGGGTATTACCTATTTTGCTGAAAAACAAGGAAAAATTAGTGATTTGTCCCCATTCTGGCTTAAAATATATATACCCAACCGGACGGTATTGATTTTTAAAAAGCAAGTACCCAAGCCGGTGTATTGATGCTGGTTTTTTAGATACTAATTTGATAAAGCAAAAGGCCATACTTTAAGATCTGGATTTGATGCTTATGAAATATGGGCTGAAAGCCTGTTAGTGGAAATCAAAAAAATAAAACAGCGGTTTAGTATAGATGTTATATGTAGTGTATATCCAAATTATTCAAACAAACTCATACCATTATCAAGAAAACTCAAGAGAAATTAGCAGAAGCACGCCAACATAAAAAAATTGATATTAGCGAGAATGAATCAGAAGCATACGAAGAATATAAAACACCCATGACAAAGTTTTCTGACACGCACAGCCTGCCCCGATTTATCGGGGAGCATGATTATAAGCTCTTAGCGTCTTAGCGACTTTGCGTGAGATAAATTATAAACATATGAAATACTCGTTTACAAACCCTATTTATATCCATTTTACCAAGCTAAAATCTAGTCGGTTAGGCAATTTTTCATTTTTCGGGAAAATCCTTACCCCGTAATGGATGGTTCCGGGAAAACTAGGGGTGATAGTAGTTTCATAAGTTACTTTTTCCAGTTCCTGGTGGGTCCGGGTTAGTTCTTCGCGCCCGATAAAACGGCCTTCCAAATCCGTGAAAATGATCTCGGCCCCGATATATTCCGGTGCAATTTCGTTCACGTCAAGGACGAGCTTGGCCGGGTAGCCATTGCCAGCCTGGATATCCAGGTTTTGCCTTTGATGGGGCAGGTCGATAGAAACAATTTCAATGTTGTCCCAGCTACGGTACATCTTCTTTTTCCATCCCGCGATATGCCTTGCCAATGAATAATGGTTGTGTTTGATTTTTTTGCTTGCCTTGTAAAGGGGCATGTAAAACCTTTCCACGTAATCCATGAGCATCCGGTAAGTGGTAAATTCGGGTGCAACTTTGGCGATGGAATTTTTTATGTGCCCTACCCATTCTTCTGGCACGTCATCTTTGTTTCTGCTATAATATGCCGGGATAATGTCGTTCTCGAGCATCCAGTAAATGGTTTCAGCGTCTAGCTCGTTTTGCATTTCGTGGTCTTTATAGGTTTGTTCTTCCGGCAAGGCCCATCCGGCATTTTCTTTATATCCTTCGGCCCACCAACCGTCCAGCACGCTGAAATGCAGGCCGCCGTTCATCACGGCTTTTTGGCCACTGGTTCCTGAAGCTTCCAGGGGCCGGGTAGGGGTGTTCATCCAGATATCGACTCCTTGCACCAGGATTTTGGCCAATTCCATGTCATAATTTTGTAAAAATAAGATTTTCCCGAAGAAATCCGTTTGCTTGCTAATTTCCACGATTTTTTTGATGAATTCTTGGCCAGCCTTGTCGTGTGGATGTGCTTTGCCAGCAAAAAGAAATTGTATGGGACGTTCCGGGTTGTTTAATATTTTTTTGAGTCGCCCCAGGTTCGTGAACAACAGGTTTGCCCGTTTATAGGTCGCGAACCGCCTGGCAAACCCGATGGTCAAGGTGCCTGGGTCCAGGGCCTCGCTTATCTGGATAATGTCCTTGGGGTTCTCGTGCCGTTGTGTCCAGTTGCTTTTAAACCGTTCTTTTATGGTCTCGATCAATATTTCCCTGTGGTCGTTGCGCAAATCCCAAATAACTTTTGGGTCTACTTTCCTGATCTTGCCCCAGGATTCTTTTTTTGCCAGGAAATCTTTGCCAAATTCCTTGATGTAAAGAGCCAGCCATTTTTTCGATATCCAGGTGTTCAGGTGTACCCCGTTGGTCACGTGCCCGATATGGAGTTCTTCTGGAAGGTACCCTTGCC
>CAZKIR010000058.1:8562-13428 GCA_964552835.1 uncultured Bacteroidales bacterium | reverse complement strand
TAAGGTTAAGGTTAAGGTTAAGGTTAAGGTTAAGGTTAAGGTTAAGGTTAAGGTTAAGGTTGAGGTTAAGGTTAAGGTTGAGGTTAAGGTTTTCTCCGTCTTCGCCGGTTAGGTGGAGATGGAGGATTAATCACCTTTCTTCCTTGCCCTGTTTAATACGCCTCGGGCGTGTATTTTTCAAGTTTTTGCTTGGCAAATACAGACTTAAACCGGGTGAAGCGTTGTTGACCGTTAATGATAGGCACGGAAGGGCAGTCTTCCCCGATTAACGGGCGCACGTAAGCCAAAAACCCATCGGTTACGTCCATTTTGTTTTCTGCTATCCATTTTTTGGGGAACTCCCGCTCCGAAAGGGCTACTTTCTCCAAGCCAACTTTATCATATTTCACGTTATAGATAAAACCAGGTTCTCTTAATATCGTTGCCATCCAGCCATTTCCTTCTTCCATGGCTATTTGCACGGCTTTTTGCCCCACCTTGTATGCTTCATCTAAATCAACTATAGAGGCAAACGCGGTGGTGTCGCGCTGGTCGGTGCCCATTACCTGGCCCCGGGCTTTGCCACGGGCTTTCAGGCCTTTCTCGTTAAGATAATTTACCACGTGCTGGAACACGGAAACCTTGCTGGAGCCAAAAGAGGTATGGCCAAACGCGTCTTTCACTTCACCAATATCGCCCACGTCAAAGCCTTCGCTTACCACCACGATGCAACGCCCATCTTGTTTTAATTGATCGTTCACCTTGTCGGCCATTTCATCCATGCTCACGCCTGATTCTACCATGTATATTTGCAAGGGCATCTCCCGCTTGGGATCGGCCAGGCGGGAGGCAGCCGGGATATAACCGATTTTCCGCCCCATGGCCTGGATAACCAACACGGGATCGGCAGGTGAAGAGCCCATGTTCTCCTGGTTGGCATTTTGTATGATCTGCGCCCAATACCGGGCCACACTGCCATACCCCGGGGTGTGGTCAATCAATTTAAATTCACTGTCGCCCACGTCATTATCAATGGTTTTTGGCACGCCCACGGCCACCAGGTCCAAGCCTTGTTCACGGGCCAGCTCGCTCACCTTGAAAGCCGTATGCTGGGAATCGTTTCCGCCAATGTAGAAAAAATAGCCTACATCGTGCGCTTTTAAAACCTCGATAACCCGCTTGAAATCCTTTTTTTGGTGGTCTTTCAACTTGTACCGGCACGTACCAATGCTACCGGCGGCGGGCGTGTTCCGTAGCAAGGCCACTTCTTCCTCGTCTTGCGCCGACAAATCGAGCAATTCTTCCTTCAATACCCCCTCGATGCCATGCCAGCCCCCGTATATTTTCCCGAAATTACCAGGGAAAGCCCTGCATGTTTCAATAATGCCCCGTAAAGAACTATTGATTACTGGCGAGGGGCCACCAGATTGCGCCACGATTACATTTTTTCCCATATCATATTATTTTTTATTATCCGATTGCTTATTTCATTTACTGAATTGCTTTTATTACTTCCTGTTCCGGTTTAACCAGAATTGGTTTTAGGCAAATTTTTCCAACCCGTGTACCTATTTCATTTGCCTTGAAATGGGTCACCGGAAACTTGAATTTTGTACCAAGGCCCGCGACCAATAAATTATGGCTAATTATCATGGCATTTTCTTCCCGGGCCACCGCTATGTTTTCTTCTTGCCCAACGAGCATCAATCCTTTGCCATTGGCATCTTGCAAGGCCGCAAAAGCCACCTTTGCCCGGTTTCCATCAAAATAAGGATCGCCTGCCTTCATGTGATAAAAGCCAGGAATGGCCAATTCACTTTTCTGGGGATAAGATGGATACGGCCCATCGCCAAGCCAAGTAAAAAAAGTGTATTCCGCAGGAAGGACAAAATCTAGCCCAAGCTCGGGAAAATATCCCTCGTAATGCTCAGGTTCTAACTCGTATACTATATCAACTTGCCCATTTTGCTTATCAATATAAAAAGAATACCGGGCATGGACCAATGCGTCCGGATGGCCCACGAGCGAGTAGTCAACCCGGGCAACCACTACCGTTTCGGGTTCATTTTCCAATGTTCCTAATGAAATTACTTCCGTTTTTGATACGCCTTGTTCAAATTTCGGATCCCCCATTACTTCATACATGCGTTGCTCTGCCATGGTCATCTCACGGGCCACGCGCAGTTGAATACCTTTAAGCAGGCTTTGGCCATTCATGCTAATTGATAAGAGGTTTTGCCCTTCTATGCTTATCACGAACTCTTGTCCTTCAGCAACAAACGCTTGCTCCATGGATCCGGTGCCCTTCGATGCTGCTTCGTGAAGGACCTGTTTCTCAAGTGCCGAGGCCATGGCCCTGGCCCCTTCAAGCTGGGAACCATTTATGGTAAGGCTATGCTCGTAAATATCATTTTCATCCTTGTCTTCTACCTCGATCACCAGAAAATACGGCAAGGTGTTAATGTCTTTCGGGAACTTGATGGATTCTTTTATCTTCCCTTGTTCGCCTGGGGCAAGGTCCCACTCAATTTCGCCCATTTTTACCAGCTCGTCAAGTTTCATCAGTTTCCACTTCATGGTGGTTTGATCCAGGTTGGTGAAGGCGTAACGGTTCACTATATCAAGTTCAACCTCTTGTTTGCCGGGTTTTACTTGAAGATGGTTGGTTTTTATTTGGACCGGGCTGTACACTTTCCGGGTTTGCCAGTAATCCGTTTGCGGGAAACGATTGGCCTGCACGATGCCATCGGTACCATATACCCCGTGGCTATCCATCACGGTATCATTTGACATCCAAAAATCAGCGGAAACCCCGCTGTCTTTCCTTCTTAATACATGAATATTTTCATTTGAATTATACACTTCTTTCCCTTCAACAGAACGGTATAAACCCTGATCAGCCCATAGCCAGATATTGCCCCCTATCAGCTTATCATGCTGGTAGATAATTTCCCATTTCTCTCCCATTTCACCAAAAGCCTCGTCCAGTGAATGGTTATACTCAGTAAACAAGACGGGCAGGGTCAAGTTCGAATCCTGTGCCATCGCGCTCATTTGGGCAGCATTGCTATAATGGTTCCCATATATATCGGTAAAGGGGGGCAGCCCAGTTTCTTGGCCAAAGCGTTCCCTTCCAAAATTATTGTGTGGAAACAAGATAGGCCTTGATGGATCAAGATGTTTCACGTGAGCTGCCACTTTTTTCACGATATCCGTCACCGGGTTTTCATTCCCGATATCCCAGATAATCACGCAAGGATGGTTCCTGTCGCGCTCCACGGTATACTCTGCCCTGGCCAGTAGTTGCCCCAGGATATCCGGATCGTCAAGCAATTCTTCACCAAACCCGAATGGCACCTCATCCAACACGTACAACCCATACTGATCGCATAATTCCAGGAACCTGGGGTGCGGCGGGTAATGCGCGCAACGCACGGAATTGATGTTGGCCTTTTTCATCAATTTTATGTCTTGTACCCAAATTTCTTCCGTGATGGCCCGGCCCTTTTCAGGATGTATCTCGTGACGGCACACGCCACGTATTTTAACACTTTGCCCGTTTATGCGCAAGCCGTTTTTATCCACTTTCACTTCCCGTAGCCCTACTTTTTTCTTCAGGCTTTGGATAGGTTCTTGATTTACCAAAAGTTCCAGTTCAAGATCATACAAGTTAGGGTATTCCGCGTTCCATAACCGGGGGGTTTCAACTTGAAGGGAAAAAGTACAAACAGGCAAAATTTCAAACTTTTTCCAATCCACATGAACGAGTTTTTCACTCACGTTTTCCCCATCAGGGTTTTTCAAGCTGACCTTCACGGCCACATCAGGTGGCGTTTTCCGTTCTTGTTCCCTTCGCGGGATAAACCGGATATCGACCGACCCGTTTAGAAATGCCGTGCCGGCTTGGTCAAGTGTTGTTTGCAGCTTGTAATAATCCATGAAAATATCGGGAATGGCTACCAGGTATACATCCCGGTAAATACCAGACAATGCCCAATCGTCATTGCAATCAAAAGCCAAGTGTTTATGCGTGCGGTATACTTTCAGGGCTATTAAAATTTCCTTGTCGCCTGCTTCCACGTGATGACCGATATCAAACTGGGCTTGGTTGAAAGCGCTCTCGAATTTCCCTTCTTTTTTCCCGTTTACATATAGTTCATATGCAAAAGAAACCCCATCAAAATGAAGCAGGAGTTGTTTCCCTTGAAAATGGTCTGGAATCTCGATGGTTTCGCGATAATAGGCGGTCATGTCCCGATCCGGGAAAAAATACGTGGGCTCTTCAAACCCTTCAAGTTCCCAGTTAGAAGGAACGGGAATTTCTTTCCAATCTGTTTCATCAAATTGTAGTTTGAAAAAATTATTTTCAACAGCCGTGTCTTTTTCACTGGTAATAAAAAATTTCCAGTTCCCGTTAAGCGACAGCACCTGATCATTATTAGCCACGTCAAAATCAAGGGCTTTAACCCCGGGGGCAATGTACAGGAAAAAGGCTGCCAGCAAATAGATTAATATGTTTCTGCTCATGTTAATAGGTGTTCATCATTTTTGTTTCGTGTTAACTTGCCAATGTGGCGATACAGTTCTCGCCGTATCCAAGTAGTTACTAAATTGTTTTACCATATCGGGGCGCAATCCTGACACATCGTACTGCTCGGATGGGTCCACCGCGAGATCATAAAGTTCTATATCATGTGCTGGGCTTAATTTCACGGCTTTCCAATTTTTCCAGCGGGCTGCTTGGGCAAAAAACCCCTCGTGGAATTCCCAATACATGTACCGTGCCGGCAAATCATTCTCATTTCCGAAAAGTATACCGGCAATGCTTATTCCATCCACATTATCAGGAGCTTTAACCTTTGCAATCTCGGCGAAGGTTGGCAACAC
>CAZKIR010000058.1:0-8552 GCA_964552835.1 uncultured Bacteroidales bacterium | reverse complement strand
GCGAAATACCATGGAACATCAGAAGTATGCCCCGGCGGGATAACACCTGGCATACGGGCGATCATCGGGGTACGGATGCCCCCCTCGTAAAGATCCCTTTTTCGGCCACGCAAGTTACCAGAACTATTAAACGTTCCTTCCCAAAAACGGGCTGCACCATTATCCGAACAGAAAAATACAAGGGTGTTTTCATCAATCCCGGATTCTTTTAACAAGTCCATGATTTTACCAATATCTTTGTCCATCCGGGTAATCATCGCGGCATGCACTTGTGCCTCTCCATCCCAAGATTCGCCAGTGTAAGGGGTTGTATCGGGTATCTGGTACTTGGCATGAGGTATGGTATAAGGCAAGTAAAGAAAAAAACTGGTGTCTTTATAGTTTTTAATGAAATCCAGGGCAAATTCCGTGAACAAATCATGGGTGTAGGTTTCTTGCCCGCCGTTTTGGTTACCATTCAAGACAAGTTTTTCCTGATTTTTCCATAAATACGGGGGGTAATATTCATGGGCGTGGTTCTGGTTCAAATACCCCAGCCACTCGTCAAAACCTTGCCGGTTAGGCACACCTTCGGTACCAGGTTCCCCCAAGCCCCATTTACCGGTGATACCGGTAACATACCCAGCTTTTTTCATGACTTCGGCAAGCGTTACATCTTTCTCTTGCATAGGCACACGGTTATATGGATAAGGCTTGTCAATCAAGGGCGAGGTATTTCCCCTCACCGTGGTATGCCCGGTATGCTGCCCTGTCATTAACACGCTTCGGCTTGGGGCACTCACGGGGGATCCCGCGTACACCTTTGTAAAACGCGTACCTTCCTTGGCTAACTTGTCAATATTAGGTGTTTGAATGTTTACTTGGCTGTAACACCCTAGATCATGATAACCCAAATCATCGGCCATGATAAAGATGATATTGGGTTTTCCAGGTATAGAAGAAATTTGCTTGTCTATATCCATGGCATCCTGGCAACCAAGCCAAAGCATGGATAAACTAGAGATAGGGACACCCAGTAACCGAAAAGGGTATTTTTTCATGGTTAAGCTATTTAGATTTATACCTTGCTATCTACCCTCTGATTTTCCGTTTAGTATTTCTTCAGCTTTCTTCTTAAAATCAACCCGTGATTTATGCTGATAGGAAAAATAAGGAAAAAAGCCCGGGTAAAATTCATCAGACTCCCGGATTTTCACTGCCTCATAATATTCAAGTGCCCTGTAAGCGTCTTCAACCCAGACATACTGGCCTTTATTTCCTTTGTAAGGATACTGGATCATGGCCTTTGCCGTACTTTTTATTTCCTCCAGGCCTTCCTTTAAAACATCTTTCACGTAAGGTACCTGAAACTCCTCACCTCTCGCGAAAACGCGGTATCCATAATATACTTTTGCCCCTCCCCGGTATAGTTTCGCTGTTAGAAACGTGCGCTCAAACAAGTGATATAAATCCTCAAAACTAGCGCTATCGGGTATGGCCGGCTTGGCTTCAACGATTAATCCCAAAGCCTTTCTGGCTTCTTGCACCCCGTGATCTTTTTCAGTGACAATAAACTTTAAATATTTTTCATTCATTAATTCTTCAGGTTGTAGCCAATCCTTCTCGAGGACCCACCTGCTTTCCTTCGCGAGCTGACCGCTTTCTTCCCCCTTGTACCATGCAGGCGCTAGATGGTTCACGATATCTTTCCAGTAATGGAATTCTTGGTTCACGCCATGACCTATAATAATTACCGGAGGGGTTAGCCACTTGCCAGAAACATGGCGCTGATAGGCTGAATCGTCATTATATTGGAAGCGCGAATGGGAATTGGTGTTCAAACCAAGGGTATAAAAAACAGAAGTAATGATTTCCTTTCCTTTTTTAAACGCGGGTTTTAAAAATTCTATCGCACCCTTGGAATATTTCCATTCAATGTATTTATCATAAACAGTTTCTGTGTCTATACCCGGGTCTTGTTGTATTTGATCGAGGGCAAACAAGTTTATCTCGTTGGCCGTGCCAATTATCGTGGAAGTTAGGGTGCGATCGGTGCGGGCCACGTAACCGATAACATTCGGTAGTTGACGATAATATTCCCAACGTTCCAGGTGCGTTTCAGGAAAAATACTGGCGATAATGCCTTGACCGTTGTACTCGTGCGCCGCGTCAAACTCGATGATGGTGGGCAATTTGATGTCTTGGACAAAACGCGAAACCGGGTGGGTCAAGAAAAAATCATGCGGGGTTTCCTTGGTCATCACCCGGATACCCTCGTGTTTTATTTGATTGATGCACCCCAGCATAGATTCTAGTTCTGAACGGGTATAAATAAAGGTGCGAATGTAAAGTTGCAACCCTCGTTCATCCATGATTACCTTGGCCAGGGTGTCCACCAGTGCCGCCAGTTTACCTGCCTCGCCCTGTATTTTTTCAGAGTATTGGTCTTCCACGTGCGCCCCTGTTTCTATAAAGGTCAATATAATCCCATCAATACCCCGTATTTGATCGAGCATGAAACGATAATCCTCTTTCACCCATCGCCAAAAACCCGGGTCATCAAGATTAATCAACCCTTTAGAGGTTTTGAATGAGTCCGGATAGTAATCCAAGGAGTAAAGGGCATGATCCCAAACCGTTACCTCATTAATTCCGGCTTGATGGGCTTTCCGGGTTAAATCCCTTACCATGGCAGCCGTTGAAGAATCTTTGGCATGCTTCAGATCCATGATAATCTGGTGGGACAATTGCAAATGATTAATATCATAATCCTTAGAAGCATCAATAACCTTCCGGGCATTTTTATAATTATCTGACAAGATATTCCAGCCCTTAACTGTGGCAGGGGCAGCGTTTTTATCAGGTTTTTGTTGGCAAGACGATAAAAATGCCATGCAAGCCCATAAGAAAACAAGAAGAAATTTACGTTCCATAAACACTATAGTTAAAATAGCGCCAGGAAAGGCATTCAACCCGGCCTGGCCTTGTTCAATTTATCCTTTATAAAAAGTTTCGCTTTTCTCGATACCCAGTTCTAATCCGCGCAATTCGGCCATACCCCTTAACAGCCCGATGGCCGAATAGCCCGGGTTGGTTTTCTTATGCAGATCGTCGAGAATGGTATGCCCGTGATCGGCCCGCATGGGGATCATGTCATCCCTCCTGCCCATGGCTTTTCGTAATCGCTGCTCTTTCAAGATTGCCCGGATGACCCGGAACATGTCCACGTCGCCTTGCAAGTGGGCCGCCTCGAAAAAGCTGCCGGAAGGCTCGCGCTGGGTGCTGCGCAAGTGAGCAAAATTTAATTTTGAACCCAATCTTTCAACAAAACCAACCAAATCATTATCGGGCCGCACGCCAAGTGAACCCGTGCAAAGGGTAAACCCGTTGTGCACGGTATCATGCACGCTGCAAAGTTGCCTGAAATCATCCTCGGTGCTCACCACCCTTGGCAGCCCGAACAAGGGGTAAGGCGGATCGTCCGGGTGAATAGCCAGCTTCACGCCCGCTTCCATGGCCACGGGCACGGTTTCTCTGAGAAAATACGCCAAGTTGTCACGTAAATCCTGGTCTGAAACATCCTTATACTCGTCCAATTTTTGTTGAAATTGCTCCAGGGTATATCCTTCTTGACCACCGGGCAGCCCGGCAATAATATTCTCTTGCAATTGGGCTTTCTTCTCTTCGTTCATATTTTTTAAATAAGCCCTGGCCCTGGTTTTCTGATCTTCGTTATATTCTTTTTCAGCCCCGGGCCTTTGCAGTATGTATAAATCAAATGCCGCAAACGCGTCCACGTCAAAACGGAGCGCCAGGCTACCGTCTTCCAGCTCAAATTCCAGGTCAGTACGTGTCCAATCCAGCACGGGCATAAAGTTATAACATACGGTTTTTACCTTTATTTTTCCAACATTTCTGAGGCTTTGCTTGTAATTTTCAATCCACTTGTCGCGGCTGGGTTTGCCTAATTTTATTTCCTCGTGCACGGGAATACTCTCTACCACAGACCATTCAAGCCCACGGGACTTGGGCGGATTCCGGGTATCGTCCCATTCAATCATTCGTTTTCTGTCTTCAAGCAAGTCAAGTGGCCAAATTTCGCCAATGGGTACCTCGTGCAAGGCAGTTACAATGCCCGTGGCCCCGGCTTGGCGTATATCACTTAATTTAACCGGGTCGTCCGGCCCGTACCATCTCCATGTTTGTTCCATGCTCATGTTTTATTCCTCTCTGTTTATTACCCAAATTGAACAATTACGCTCAATCGACGAAGAAAAAGTAAGCATTTCACCTTCCCGACATAAATTAGTCGGGACAGGCTACCCATTCGGTGAAATGCAACATTTTTTATGTCGGGGTTAACGCTAAGTAAAGCGCTACTTCACTTCATTCGTACCGCTCAACTTAGGTAATAAAAGCCAAAAATGGGAGATATCCCCCGTTTTCTGCCCTCCTGCCAATTTTCCTTATCTGATCCCGCTCCCCTTTTACTCGTAACGGAAAGCCTCCACCCTGAGGAATTTCGCCAGGATTGAACTACTCGTACCTGAGCGATTCCACGGGGTTTCTCCGGGCCGCTTGCCAACTTTGCCAGGCCACGGTAACAATGGCAATGCCCAGTGCCGTGGCACCGGATAAAGCAAAAATCCACCAGCTCACCTTCGTTTTCGTCGCGAAATTTTCTATCCACTGGATGATGAAAACATAGGCCATAAGCATGCCCGGGACATAAGCCACCAAAAGGCTTTTCATGTAAACCGACTGGATAAGGGCATGTATCTCGCTGATCTTGGCCCCGTTTACCCGGCGAATGCCAATTTCTTTCTTTTTTTTCTCCACCGTGTATTTTACCAGGCCCATCAAACCAAAAATGGAAACAATTATCGCGATGAACGCGAACAGCCAAAATATCTTTACTTGCTGGTAAAAGTGATGGTACTGGGCATCATAATAGGCATCTTGAAAATGCATCTCGAACGGGTTGCCGGGAAAAACTCTTTGAAAGGCCTCTTCAACTTGCTGAACAGTGGCAAGTTTTGTGTTTGACAGGCGAATGGAATAATACCCTGTCACGTTCTCGATCTTGTACATGGCCAGGGGGTATAAAGCGTGCCGAGGGGATTCATGGTTAAAATCTTCCACTACCCCGATGATCTTGCTTTTTCGCCCATGGGCAAACCAATGCACGGTTTGGCCCAATGCTTCAGCCGGGGTGCGAAAACCATATTTTTTCATGGCGGTTTGGTTGATGACAACTTGATGAAATCCCTTGTCGGCAGACGAGAAAAAGCGGCCGGCCAACAACTTGTTCTGATAGGCCTCGCCGTACTCCTTGCCCGTGAAATTAATCCGGGTGGCAAATTTATTGGCCGGGTCATCGGCCAAACCCGTGGCCTGTATAGTTGCTATAAACATCCCGGGGATGTAGACGGAGTTGGCCACGGCCTCTACCCCGGGTATTTTTTTTACTTCTTCCCGGAACACCTCATGCGAGCCCCAATGATCCTGGCCATTCTCGAAAACCCGGGGCGTGCGCACGGCCATTACCTTGTCCAGTTCAATCCCTATATCCTTGTTTTGAAGAAAACGGGTTTGTTTCATGGCAAAAAAGCTAACCGAGAGCAATATGATGGAGGCCAAGAATTGCATGCTTAACCAAAACGATTGCTGGTTACCGGCCCGGGATATTGTCCCCTGCTTTGTTCGCTGGTTTGCAAAGAAAGAATATTGGGCCACCAGCATGAAGAAAATGGCAAATCCCGCGAAGGAAGAAGCCCAAAGCAACAACAATTGGACAAGGGAAAACTCGTAACACAAACCAGTAAAGCGGACAAACAAGGGTTTTAAGGCATATACCAGGCCCATGGACAAACCAAGGGCAAGGAAACAGGAATAAAAAGAATCCATGGTGAACAACCAGCGGGTTTGTGAACGGGAAGCGCCCAGGAAAGTGTTTACCCTAAACAGCTTGTGGTTGCCCAAGTAACCGGATACGGAAAGGTTCATGAAATTAATACAAGAAACCCCCAGGACCAGTATGCCAATAAAAAGAAACACGACAAGGGAAAAACTGGATTTGTTATCGCCTGCATAAGAACGTTCCCCGTCAAGGTGGATTTTCCCGAGGGGTTTCATCCGGTATGCTATATCATGGGCGCCAATGTTAGCGGCTATCTTGTATTTTCTTTTTACCTCACGGGTATAGCTTGGCAATGCATGGCCCATTCCCGGATCGGCTAACTTGATGTAGGTGTGGAAATTGCCCCATTTCCATGGATTTTCGTCATGGTAAATCCGGTGTTGCAGCAATTGATGGTTCGAGAACAAGGCATCCATGGACAAGTGGGTGTTGGCCGGAAAATCTTTGAAGACGCCTTTTACCGTGTATTCGCTGGTAACATAACGGCAATAGAGTTTGATTGTTTGCCCAACTGGATTGGCCTGTCCAAAATACTTTTTTGCCAGGGATTCGGAAAGGACTACCGAACCAGGATCACGGAGCAGGGATTCCTTATCCCCTTTCAAAAGTTGGAAATCAAAAAACCGGAAAAAATTTTCATCGGAGAAAAAAAGCTTGGTTTCCAAAAACCCTTGTTCCTGCACTTGCACCGTGGCATCGCCATACACGGGGTGCAGCCGCAGCGCTTCGGCAACTTCTGGATATTCCTCTTTTAATACCATCCCGATCATTTGGGATGAGGTAATCCCCGCGTCATCGTAATTGCCATCTAGATGATGCAAGCAACGCTCGACCCGGTATATGGATTTGACGTCCCCATGAAAAGCATCATAGCTTTTCTCGTACATAACATGCTGAAAAATAAAAATAAACGATGCGATGCCCACGGTAAGCGATAACACCTTCAAGGTGGACAAGGATCTATTTTGAAAAAAATTACGGCAAACCAACTTACAATAATACCCGAGCATGTATCCCCCCCCCCCTAAACTGCCATGGTGTCATTCACTTCCTTTCTCGTGTCTTGCCCGATCAAACCGTCACATAGGCGGATGATCCGGTTCCCGTAATTGGCAAACTGCTCGTTATGGGTAACTTGAATGATGGTCATACCTTGTTGGTTCAAGTCCTTGAGCAAGTCCATGATCATTTTGCCCTGGCCGGAATGCAGGTTGCCTGTAGGTTCGTCGGCCAGGAGAACCTTGGGGCCGCCGATGATGGCCCGGGCGATGCCCACCAGTTGCTGTTGGCCACCAGAAAGTTGGTTCGGGAACAAATCTTTTTTGGCCACGATACTAAACTGATCAAGGATATCGGCAATCATGCCTTTCCGCTCCTTGTTTTTCACGCCACGGTAGATAAGCGGGGTTTCAATGTTCTCGTACACGGTCATTTCATCAATCAGGTGAAAAGCTTGAAAAATAAAGCCGATGTACTCGCGGTGGTATTTTACTTTTTGCTTTTCTTTCAAGTTGTGGATCCTTTTCTCGTAAAAGGTATACTCCCCCTCGTTTTGCTCGTCGAGCATGCCAATAATGTTTAACAGGGTGGATTTTCCGGCACCGCTAGGCCCCATGATGGATATGAAATCACCTTGTTCCACCTCCAGGCTCACGTCTTTCAGGATAAAACTCCGTTGGTACTTGTTGTCGTAGTACTTGTAGATGTTTTTTAAGCTAATCATGATTTTTCAAGGATTAATGAATAAAATGCTTTTACAGGCTATGCCAAAAATCAAGCCGAAAACCCAACAATTTAATTATAAGCAAGATAAAAAAATGAACTTGAACCCAATGTAAAAAATTTTGACAAAAGTTTGTAAAAAAAATTTACAGTTCAGGCGAGGCTGTGCCTCGCCTGGGTTATCATGAAAGGCTGTGCCTTAATAATTGCAGGTAAAACCTGTTCAAATACAAAGGACTAGGCACAGCCTTGGCCCAACATTCAGGCGAGGCTGTGCCTTTAAACACTCTTCCAGCACATATCCAGGCACTCTACCTGTATTACACTATCTAAACCATCGTAATTCCTGGCACTTGAATACAAATAATCTTCCGGATTCACGACAATTCCGGCCTTTACAGGATTATCATGGATATATTGCAATTTTTGTTCAATAACTCTTTGGTTATAAACTTCTTCCGCGTGATCATCCCTTGCCCAAATTTGAAAGGTTTGTCCATGTTGAAATTTCCCATGATATTGAAACACGATATTTATCCACTCTGCTCTACTTTCATTGCCCTCTTTCAGGTAATCAATAATATTTCTACTGGTATGCCGTTTAAAATCCCTTGTAAAACCACTTAAATCACCGGTTAAACTTTGAACAAGCAAATGAATGTGATTGCTCATGATTACATATCCATATAACAATAAACCTTTATTTTTCCGACAATACGCCAAGCTATCAATTACAAGATCCTTGTAAATTTTTCGTGTAAATATATCTACCCAACCTACTATCCTATATGTAAGGAAATAAACCGCATCCTGGTTATGTATTCTATAAGAACCCATTTTTTGGCTTTATAACAAAAATATACAATTATTCAAACTAAAAAAAACAAATGTTCAGGCGAGGCTGTGCCTCGCCTGGATTATCAAAAAAGGC